>DASUYB010000153.1 GCA_036377595.1 Longimicrobium sp.
CGCCGGCGCGCTGTCCTCCAGCATGTAGCGCAGCCGGTCGGCGGGGTACGCCGGGTCCAGCGGCACGTAGGCGCCGCCCGCCTTGAGGATGGCCAGCAGGGCGGCGATCATCTCCGGGCCGCGCTCCACGCAGACCCCCACGCGCGCGTCCGGCCCCACGCCCAGGCGGACCAGATGGTGCGCCAGGCGGTTGGCGCGCGCGTTCAGCTCGCCGTAGGTGAGCGACTCCCCCTCGAAGCGCACCGCCACGGCGTCCGGCGTGCGCGCCGCCTGCGCCTCGAACAGCTCGTGGATGCACGCACCGGCGGGGAACGCGGCGTCGGTGGCGTTCCACTCCTCCACCACGCTGCGCCGCTCGGCCGCGGAAAGCAGGTCCAGCCGGTCCACCGGCGTCGCGTCGTCCGCGACCATCTCTTCCAGCACGCGGCGCAGATAGCCGACGTGCCGCTCGACGGTCGGCCGGTCGAAGAGCGCGGTGGCGTAGTCCACCGCCCCCTCGATCCGCCCGCCATCCTCCCACAGCGCCAGCGAGAGGTCGAACTTCGCGCTCACCTGCGGCGCCGAGCCCCCGGAGCCCGTCGGGTCCAGTGCCAGCCCCGGCAGCTCCAGTGTGCCGTCCGGCGCGTTCTGCCAGGCGAACATCACCTGGAAGAGCGGGGTGTGCGCCAGGCTGCGGACCGGCTGCACCAGCTCCACCACCTGCTCGAAGGGGATGTCCTGGTTGGCTTGCGCCTCCAGCGCCCGCGCCTTCACCCGCCCCAGCGCCTCGGCCACCGTCGGCGCGCCGAAGAGCTCGACGCGCACCGGCAGCGTGTTGACGAAGAAGCCGATCAGGCCCTCGATCTCGCTCCGCCCGCGGTTGGCGCTCGGCGTGCCGATCACCACGTCGTCCTGGCCCGAGAGCCGGGAAAGCACGGCCGCCCATCCGGCCAGCAGCGTCATGAACAGCGTGGTGCCGTGCCGCTGCGACAGCGTCCCGAGCGCCGCGGCCAGCGCCTCGTCCAGCTCCACCTTCACCCTGGCGCCCGCGAAGTCCCGCCGCGCCGGGCGCGCATGGTCCGTGGGCAGCTCCAGCAGCTCCGGCGCGCCCGCGAGCGTCTCGCGCCAGTAGTCCGCCTGCCGCTGCAGGACCTCGCCCTCTACCCAGCGGCGGTGCCACGCGGCGTAGTCGGCGTACTGCACCGGCAGCGGCGGGAGCGGATCGGGCTCGCCGCGCGCGAAGGCGGCGTACAGCGCGCCCAGCTCGCGGTACAGCACGCCCGCCGACCAGCCGTCGGAGACGATGTGGTGCATCGTCAGCAGCAGCACGTGGTCATCCGCCGCCATGCGCACCAGGCGACCACGGATCAGCGGCCCCTGCTCGAGGTCGAAGGGCGCGCTTGCCTCGTCCTGCACCAGGCGGCGCAGCTCGTCCTCCGCGTCCGCCGAGGCACGGAGGTCGTGCTCCACCAGCTGGAACGCGCTCTCCTCGACCGACACGATGCGCTGGAACGGCTCGCCATCCACCGCGGGGAAGGTCGTCCGCAGCGCTTCGTGGCGGGCGACGATGCGGTCCAGCGCCCGCACCAGCGCGCCGCGGTCCAGCTCGCCCCGCAGGCGCAGGCTCATGGGGATGTGGTACGCCGCCCCCATCCCCCCCAGCTGTTCCAGGAACCACAGCCGCTGCTGCGCGAACGACGGCGGAACCTTGCCGGTGCGATCCACGCGCTCGATCGCGGCCGCTTCCGCGCGCGCGGCCGTCGCCAGCCCGCGCGCGAAATCCGCCAGCACCGGCCGCTCGAACACGTCGCGCGGCGAGGCCTCCACGCCCAGCGCCTGGCGGACGCGCGAAGCCACGCGCACCGCCAGCAGCGAGTGCCCGCCCAGCGCGAAGAAGTGGTCGCCCCGGCCCACCCGTTCCGCTCGCAGCAGCTCCGCCCAGATCGCCGAGACGGCCTCCTCCACCCGGCCGGACGGCGCCTCGTACCCGCGCCTGGCGAACGCGCCCTCATCCGGGGCGGGCAGCGCCTTGCGGTCCAGCTTCCCGTTCGGCGTCAGCGGAAACGTCTCCAGGCGCACGTAGGCCGCGGGAAGCATGTATTCGGGCAGCCGCTCGGCCAGGCAGGTGCGCAGCGCCTCCGCGTCGGCGTCGCCCACCACGTAGGCGACCAGCCGCGTGTCGCCCGGCACGTCGGCGCGCGCCAGGACGACCGCGTCGCGCACGGCGGGGTGGCCGCGCAGCCCGGCTTCGATCTCGCCCAGCTCGATGCGGAAGCCGCGGATCTTCACCTGGAAATCGGTGCGCCCCAGGAACTCCAGGTCTCCCGACGCGCTCCAGCGCACGCGGTCGCCGGTGCGGTACAGCCGCCCGCCCGGCACGCGGCCGAACGGGTCGGGGACGAAGCGCTCCGCCGTCAGCGCCGGCCGCCCCAGGTAGCCGCGCGCCAGCAGCGGGCCGCCGATGTACAGCTCGCCCGCCACGCCCATCAGCACCGGCGCGCCGCGCGGGTCCAGCACGTAGACGGCCCGCCCGGGAAGCGGCCGCCCGATCGGCACCAGCGGCCTGCCGGCCGCGCCCCGCTCCACCGCGAACGCCGTGGCGGTGATGACGGTCTCCGTCGGCCCGTAGCAGTTCACCAGCCGTCCGGCGCCCCGCGCGTCGCCCGCGCTGGCCGGAAGGGCATCCCCCCCGATCAGCAGGAGCCGGATCCCCGCCAGCGCGTCGCCGGCCGCGCCCTCCGCCACCTCCTGCCAGTACGCCGGCGGCAGGTTGGCCACGGTGATCCCCAGGGCGCGCACCCGCGCCCGGAACTCCGTGGCGCTCCACAGCTCCGCGCCGCGCAGCACCAGCGTGGCGCCGGTGAGCAGCGGAAAGAACACCTGCTCCAGCGAGACGTCGAAGCCCGCCGAGGCGAACTGCAGCACCCGGTCTTCCGGCACGATCCCGTGGACACGGGCCACCGCAAGGAGGTGCGCGGCGGCCGCGGCGTGCTCCACCGCCACGCCTTTCGGCCGCCCGGTCGACCCCGACGTGTAGATCACGTACGCGAGGTCCGTCGGACAGGCGCGGCAGCGCGGGGCCCCGGCCGGCGCGGTGGAGGCCTCGTCGGCGTCGACATCCACCCGCACTGCGGCTGCGGAGGGCACGCGGTCCGCCAGCCCGGCGCGGGTGACCACGGCGCGCACGCCCGCATCTTCGGCGATGTACGCGAGGCGGCCGGGAGGAAGCGACGGATCGAGGGGGACGTAGACGCCGCCCGCCTTCAGCGTGGCGAGGAGTGCGACCACCAGCTCCGGGCGCCACTCCAGGCACACGCCCACCGCCACGCCGCGCCCCACGCCCGCCGCCGCGAGGCGATGCGCCAGCCGGTTGGCCCGCGCGTCGAGCTCCGCGTAGGTGAGGCGCTCGCCCTCGTGCACCAGCGCCGTCGCGTCCGGCGTGCGCGCGGCCTGTGCCTCGAACACGTGGTGGATGCACTGCTCGGCCACGGGCGCCGCATCGCTCGCGTTCCACTCCCTGACCAGGCGCGCGCGCTCCGCGGCGGGGAGCAGGGGGATGTGGTCCACACGCATGGCATCGTCCGCCACCATCCCCTCCAGCACGCGGCGCAGGTAGCCGAGCCAGCGCTCCACCGTCTCCCGCTCGAACAGGGCGGTGGCGTACTCCACCGCCCCCTCGATCCGCTCGCCAGCCTCCCAGAGCGCCAGCGAGAGGTCGAACTTCGCGCTCTCCTGCGGCGGCGACGCCGGATCCAGCGGGCCGGCCGCCAGCCCCGGCAGCTCGGGTGTGCCGTCCGGCGCGTTCTCCCACCCGAACGTCACCTGGAAGAGCGGGGTGTACGCCAGGCTCCGCGCGGGCCGCACCCGCTCCACCACCTGCTCGAAGGGGATGTCCTGGTTCCGCTGCGCCTCCAGCGCGCGCGTCTTCACTCGCTGGAGCAGCTCCCCCACCCTCGGCCCGTCCGAGAGGTCCACGCGAAGGGGGAGCGTGTTGACGAAGAAGCCGATCAGGCCCTCGACCTCGCTCCGGCCGCGGTTGGCGCTCGGGGTGCCGACGACGACCTCGTCCTGGCCCGAGAGCCGGGCGAGCACGGCGGCCCAGCCGGCCAGCAGCGTCATGAACGGCGTGGTGCCGTGCCGCCGGCCGAGCGCCTTCAGCGCGGCCACGAGCGCCTCGTCCAGGACGATCCCCACGGTGCCGCCGGCATGGTCCTGCCGCGCGGGACGCGGGCGGTCGGTGGGCAGCTCCAGCAGCGCCGGCGCGCCGGCGAGCGCCGACGTCCAGTACTCCGCCTGCTCCTGGAGAACGTCCCCGTCCACCCAGCGCCGCTGCCACGCCGCGTAGTCCGCGTACTGCACCGGCAGCGGAGGCAGGGGATCGGGCTCGCCGCGGCCGAACGCTGTGTAGAGCGCGCCCAGCTCGCGGGTGAGCACTCCCCTGCTCCAGCCGTCGGAGACGATGTGGTGCATCGTCACCAGCAGGACGTGGTCGTCGTCGGCCAGGCGGACCAGGCGCCCGCGGATCAGCGGCCCCTGCTCCAGGTCGAAGGGCGCGCCCGCCTCGTCCTGCACCAGGCGGCGCAGCTCGTCCTCCGCGCCGGCCGAGGCACGGAGGTCGTGCTCCACCAGCCGGAACGCGCTCTCCTCGGCCGCGGCGATGCGCTGGACCGGCTCTGCGTCCACCTCCGCGAAGGTGGTGCGCAGCGCCTCGTGGCGGGCGATGATGCGGTCCAGCGCACGCCGCAGCGCCGCGCGGTCCAGCTCGCCCTCGAGCCGCAGCTGCGTGGCGACGTGGTACGTGCCGCCGAGACCGCCCATCTGCTCCAGGAACCAGAGCCGCTGCTGCGCGAAGGACGGCGGAACGTTGCCGGTGCGATCCACGCGCTCGATCGGCGGGAGCCCGGTGCGCGCCGCGGTTTCGATGGTGCGCGCGAGATCCGCCAGCACCGGGCGCTCGAACGGGCTGGAGATCCCCACCTCCGCACCCAGCACCTGCCGCACGCGCGAGATCAGCCGCACCGCCAGCAGGGAGTGGCCGCCCAGTTCGAAGAAGTGGTCCCGGCGGCCCACGCGCTCCACCCCCAGCAGCTCGCCCCAGATCTCCGCCAGCGCCTGCTCCGTCTCTCCCTGCGGCGTCTCGTAGCCGCGCCGCGCGTAGGCGTCTCCCTCCGGCGCGGGCAGGGCCCTGCGGTTCAGCTTTCCATTGGAGGTGAGCGGCAGCGCCTTCAGCCGCACGAACGCCGCCGGCACCATGTGCTCCGGCAGCCGCCCGGAGAGATGCGCCCGCAGCGCATCGATCTCGACCGCGTCGCCCACCCAGTACGCCACCAGCCGCCGGTCGCCCGCCTCGTTCTCGCGCGCGGCGACCACCGCCTCGCGGACGCCCTCGTGCTCCCGCAGCCGCGCCTCGATCTCGCCCAGCTCGATCCGGAAGCCGCGCACCTTCACCTGGAAGTCGTTGCGCCCCAGGAACTCGATGGTCCCGTCCGGCAGCCGCCGCCCCAGGTCGCCCGTCCGGTAGAGACGCGCCCCCGGCTGGCCGCCGAAGGGATCGGGGACGAAGCGCTCCGCCGTCAGCGCCGCGCGGCCCAGGTACCCGCGCGCCACCTGCGCCCCGCCCAGGTACAGCTCGCCGGCCACGCCGGCGGGCACCGGCTGGCCGGCCGCGTCCAGGAGGTAGGCGCGGCAGCCGGCCATCGGCCGGCCGATGGAGACGTGCGGGCCCGCCACCTCGGCCGGGCAGCGCATCCAGGTGACGTCCACCGCGGTCTCGGTGGGGCCGTAGACGTTGTGCAGCTCCGCGTTCGGCAGCAGCTCCGCCGCGCGCCGCGCCAGCGCGGCCGGCAGCGCCTCGCCGCCGCACACCACGCGGACGATGGAGGTGCACCGCTCGATCCCCGGCTCCTCCAGGAGGAACTGGAGCATGGTGGGAACGAAGTGCAGCGTGGTGACGCCCTCGCGGCGGATCGTCTCGGCCAGGTACGCGGGATCGCGGTGCCCGCCCGGGCGCGCGATCACCATCCGCGCGCCCGCCAGCAGCGGCGGGAAGAGCTCGCGCGCCGAGGCGTCGAAGCTCACCGGCGTCTTCTGCAGCACCACGTCGTGCGCGCCGAGCGGCCACGCCTCGCCCATCCACCCCATGACGTTGGCCAGCGCGCGGTGCTCGACCATCACCCCCTTGGGGCGGCCGGTGGAGCCGGAGGTATAGATGACGTACGCCAGGTGGCCGAGCGCCGGCCCCACGCCCGCCGAGGAGGCATTCGCCGCGGACTCATCCGCCCAGTCGCGCGCGCCGGCATCGAGGTCGATCACCGGGATGCCCTCGCCGGCGAAGCGCGTGGCGGTCCCGGCGTGGACCAGCAGCGCGGCGGGGGCCCCGTCGTCCAGCATGTGGCGCAGCCGGTCCTCGGGGTCGCCCGGGTCCAGCGGGACGTACGCGCCCCCCGACTTCAGCACGGCCAGGAAGGCGACCATCAGCTCCGGGCTGCGCTCGATGCAGACCGCCACCCGCACGTCGGGCCCCACGCCCCGCCCGCGGAGGTGGTGCGCCAGGCGGTTGGCGCGGGCGTTCAGCTCCGCGTACGTCAGCGAGCGGTCCTCGAAGACCACGGCGACGGCGTCGGGCGTTCTGGCCACCTGCGCCTCGAAGAGCGCGTGCACGCACGTGTCCCGCGAGACGTTCGCCTCCGTGCGGTTCCACTCCTCCAGCACCAGGCTCCGCTCGGCCTCGTCCAGCAGCTCGAGGCGGTCCACCACCTGCGCATCGTCGGCCGCCATCGCGTCCAGCACCCGCCGCAGGTAGCCCAGCCAGCGCTCCACGGTCGCGCGCTCGAACAGCGCCGTGGCGTACGTGGCACTCCCCACGATGCGCCCGCCTGCCTCCCCCAGCGAGAGCGACAGGTCGAACTTCGCGGTCTCCTGCGCGGGACCCGGTACGGCTTCCAGGTGCAGCCCCGGGAGATCCCAACTCTCGTCCGGCGCGTTCTGCCAGGCGAACATCACCTGGAAGAGCGGCGTGTGCGCCAGGCTGCGCGCCGGCTGCACCCGCTCCACCACCTGCTCGAAGGGGATGTCCTGGTTCTGCTGCGCCTCCAGCGCCCGCGCCTTCACCCGCGCCAGCACCTCGGCCACCGTCGCCGCCCCCGAGAGGTCCACGCGCAGCGCCAGCGTGTTCACGAAAAAGCCGATCAGCTCCTCGATCTCGCGCCGCCCGCGGTTCGCCGACGGGGTGCCGATCACCACGTCGTCCTGGCCCGAGAGCCGCGCGAGCACCGTCGCCCAGCCGGCGAGCAGCGTCATGAACAGCGTGGCGCCGTGCCGCTGCGAGAGCGCCTTCAGCGCCGCGGTCAGCTCCTCGTCCAGCTCCACGTCCACCGAGTCGCCGGCGAAGTCCTGCTTCCGCGGCCGCGCACGGTCGGTGGGAAGCTCCAGCAGCTCGGGGGCGCCCGCGAGCGCCCGCTCCCAGTAGCTCGCCTGCCGCTCCAGCAGCTCGCCCTCGACCCACCCCCGCTGCCAGGCCGCGTAGTCCGCGTACTGCACCGGCAGCGGCGGGAGCGGATCAGGCTCGCCGCGGGCGAAGGCGGCGTAGAGCGCGGAGAGCTCGCCGAAGAGCACCCACATCGACCAACCGTCGCCGACGATGTGGTGCATGGTGACGAGCAGCACGTGATCGTCCGCGGCCAGCCGGACGAGGCGCCCGCGGATCAGCGGGCCGTGCTCCAGGTCGAACGGCGCGCGCGCCTCCTCGTCCATCCACCTGTCGAGCTCGGCTTCCGCGTCCACCTGCCCGCTCACGTCGTGCTCCACCAGGTGAAATCCGCTCGCCTCCGCCGGCGCGATCCGCTGCTCGGGGACGCCGTCCACCTCCGTGAAGGTGGTGCGCAGCGCCTCGTGGCGGGCGACGATCCGGTCCAGCGCGCCCACCAGCGCGTCTCGGTCCAGCTCGCCCTTCAGCCGCAGGCGAGTGGGGATGTGGTACGTGCTGCCCAGGTCCCCCAGCTGCTCCAGGAACCACAGCCGCTGCTGCGCGAACGAGAGCGGGATCGGCCCGGTCCGGTCCACGGGGGTGATCGCCGGCGCCTCCGCCCGCGCGGCCGTCTCCAGCCCCCGCGCGAAGTCCGCCAGCACGGGCCGCTCGAACACGTCGCGCGGCGCGGCCTCCACGCCCAGCGCCTGCCGCACGCGGGAGACGACCTGAACCGCGAGCAGCGAGTGCCCGCCCCGCTCGAAGAAGTGGTCGCGGCGCCCGACGCGCTCCGCGCCCAGCAGCTCCGCCCAGATCGCCGCCAGCGCCTCCTCCACCGTGCCGGACGGCGCCTCGTACCCACGCGCGGGGAACGCATCGGCCTCGGGCGCGGGGAGCGCGCGGCGGTCCACCTTGCCGCTGGGCGTGAGCGGCATCGCCTCCAGCCGCACGTACGCCGCGGGGACCATGTGCTCCGGGAGCCGCTCGGCCAGGTGTGCCTTCAGCGCCTCCACGGCGACCGGCTCGCCGACCACGTACGCCACCAGCCGCTTGTCGCCCGGCGCGTCCTCTCGCGCCACGACCACGGCCTCTCGCACCGCCGGGTGCTCCACCAGCCGCGCCTCGATCTCGCCCGGCTCCACGCGGAACCCGCGGATCTTCACCTGCGCGTCGGTGCGCCCGGCGAACGCCAGCGCCCCCTCCGGCAGCCAGCGGCCCAGGTCGCCCGTGCGGTACAGCCGCGCGCCCGGCTCGCCCGAGAGCGGGTCGGGGACGAAGCGCTCCGC
>DASUYB010000154.1 GCA_036377595.1 Longimicrobium sp.
GGCGTGAACCACGTCTTCCGATCACGAGGATCGAGGGCGCAGATCGATCGAGACCCTTCGTGATTTGGCTTCGCAGTATGCGAGTGAACTCGCCGCTACAACGGCACGCAGTCGGCCTGCGCCAACTTCAACGACGAAGGGCCTCTCATCGCGAGAGGCCCTTCGTCGTTCGTCGTTGCCGTGAAGTCTGCGCAGGCGGACTGTGTGCCGTTGTAGCCGCGAGTTTACTCGCAAACTCCCACGGAACGAAGATGCGTTCGATGGTTACGGCCGTTCGATCGGCAGCCGCACGGCGTTCCCCCATTCCGTCCACGAGCCGTCGTAGTTGCGCACGTTCTTCCAGCCCAGCAGGTAGCTGAGCGCGAACCAGGTGTGCGAGCTGCGCTCGCCGATGCGGCAGTAGGCGATGGTGTCCTGGCCGCCCTGCAGCCCCAGTTGCCCCTCGTACAGCTCCTTCAGCTCGTCGGAGCTCTTGAACTCGCCGGTGTCGGGGTTCACGGCGCGCGCCCAGGGCATGTTCTTGGCCCCCGGGATGTGGCCGCCGCGCACGGCACCTTCTTGCGGATACTCGGGCATGTGCAGCTTTTCGCCGCGGTACTCCTCGGGCGAGCGCACGTCCACCAGCTGTCCGTGCTTCTTCACGTGGTCCAGCACCTCGTCGCGGAAGGCGCGGATCTTCGCGTCGTCGCGCTTCGGGACCGGGTACTCCGTGGGCGGATACGACGGATAGTCCGTGGTGGTCGGGCGCCCCTCGTCGTCCCACTTCTTCCGGCCGCCGTCCATGATCTTCACCCGGTCGTGGCCGAACAGGCGGAACACCCAGAGCGCGTAGGTGGCCCACCAGTTGTTCTTGTCGCCGTAGAAGATCACCGTCGTCTCCGGCGTGATCCCCTTCTCCCGCATCAGCTTCGCGAACGCCTCCTCGTCCAGGTAGTCGCGGTTGAGGGGATGCTGCAGGTCGGTGTGCCAGTCGATCTTCACCGCGCCGGGAACGTGGCCCACGTCGTACAGCAGCACGTCCTCGTCGCTCTCGGCGATGCGCACGTTCGGATCGTCCAGGTGCTCGGCGACCCACTGGGTGGAGACCAGCGCCTCGGGGTGCGCGTAGCCGCGCGCCTCGATGGGGGTGGCCGCGGTCAGCGTGTCCGTCATCCCTACCTCCGGTTTGCTCATGGTTTCGCCCGCCCGCCGCTCCGGCCGCGCCCGGTCTTCCGGAAGACACGAACGCCCGGCCACGCAGGGGATGCGGACCGGGCGGTGCGGCCGGGCTGGCGCCCGGCGATGAAAACGACCCGCGCCTCAGCGGCGCGCGCGCACCATCCGTCCGTCCGCGGACGGGCGACAGGCGGTACAGGCGCGGGAGCAGGCGGCGCGGGTCATGACTGCCACTCTACCGGAACCAGCCGGTGGTGTCAAGAACGATTCTCGGTCTCCCATGGATTCGACGGAGACTCCGGGCTTACGACGCCTCGCCCTCGGCCTCGCGGACGGCGCGCTCGGCGGCCATGAAGCCGATGCGCGAGTGTGTGCCGTCGCAGAACGGCTTGTTGGTCGACCCGCCGCAGCGGCAGAGGGAGATCGGCTTCCCCGGCGTGAGCGGATACTCGTGCCCGTCCGCGTCGATCAGCCGGATCGGCCCCTCCACGCGGTACGGCCCGTTGTTGCGCACGGTGATGGTGACCTGCGGCTCGGCCGCGGGCTGCGTTTCGTCCGACATTCGTCCTCGGAGGGCTGAGTGTTGAGTGCTGAGTTGTCAGGCCGCGACGGCTCCGGCCATCCACGCCATCCCGAGCACGGCGCTGCCGAGCGCGGTGAGGGTGCGCAGCGTGCGGCCCAGCGCCGGGACGCGGCTGCCGGCCTGGTCGAACACGAGCCCGGCGGCGACGGCGTAGAGGCCCATCGCAACGGTGGTGCCGACGCCGAAGAAGAGCAGGTAGCCGCCCGCCTGCCACGGCGAGCGCGTGAGCGCCGCGGGCAGGAGCGCCACCAGCGGCGCCGTTCCCGCCAGCCCGTGCGCCATCCCCACCCACAGGCTTCCATGTGTGTGCGAATGTCCGTGCGGGTGCGGATGGCCGCGCTCGGCCAAGCGGTGCGCGCGCTCGTGCAGCACGCTCCACAGCAGCCAGATCCCCAGCCCCAGCAGCATCCCGCCCACGCCGAACTCCAGCCCGCGCGTCAGCCGCTCGGGCACGCGCAGGTCCAGCATCACCAGCACCAGCCCCACCACCAGCAGCGACGCGGAGTGCCCCACCCCCCAGCGCACGCCGAACGCCACCGCCTGCGCGGGGCGCGGGCGGCGCGAGACGAAGGTGGTGACCGCCGCCATGTGGTCGGGCTCCAGCGCGTGCGCGAAGCCCGCGATCAGCGCGGTCAGGAGCGGAAGCAGGTGCATCGCCAGGAGTGCGAGGTGCCGGTGAAAAACATCGCGCGGGCGGAGGAGGTCTCCGACCCGCGCGCTGGAAAGTCTATCCCGCCGCCACGGCTTCCGTCAATCTGCCTCCAATTGGATGGTTATACCGGATTCCAGGATCAACTGTGCATTGGAGGGAGGAATCTGTGGCCGGCTCCCGAGCCACAGGCCGCCTGTCGCCCGGACGCATGCCACAGATTCCTCGGCGCCGCCTGGCATCAGCGCGATTGGAGGTTCGGAGCAGCGGCGCCGCTCGGAATGACATCCGATCGGAATGCACAATCAACACCGGCGTCAGTGCAGGTTGAACGTCATGGTGAAGCGGAAGCGCACGTCGTAGGGGACGCCGTCGACCGACGCGGGGGTGAAGCGCAGCCGCTCGGCGATCCCCTGCACGTACTGGTCGATGAACGCGTCGCCGGTGGGCTGCACCACCTCGGCGTACGAGACGGTGCCGCGGCGGTTCACCACCAGCCGCACGATCGCGCGCTTGCTCTCCGGCTGCGAGCGCTTGCCGGGATGGCGCTCGATCACCGCCTGCATCAGGTCGCTCAGCTCGCCGCGGTTCTCCAGCACGGGGCTGCAGCTGCGCTTCCCCGGGGCGGGAGCCACGTACTCGCCGTCGAGGCGGATCAGCGCCTGGTACGCGCGGCCGGCCTCGAGCGTGGTCAGGTAGTCGGCCACGCGCGTGAGCGCCGCGTCGCGCGCGCCGGGCGTCAGGTTCGAGTCGATGAAGACGACGTTGCCCTTGCGCGCGCTGTCCACGTCCACGAAGAGGATGGCGGACGGCTCGGCCACGCCGTTGCGCCGCGCGATGCTGTCCAGCGATAGCCGTAGCTGCTGCCGCTCGGCGATCTGCTCGCGCGACGGCGCCGGCACCGTGTCGGGAACGATGCGGCACGGCCCGTCCTGCGCGGCCAGGGGAAGCGCGATCACGGCCGACGCCGCGGCCGGGAGCGCGGCGCGAAGGAAGACTCGGAGCATGCGTGTTCGGTCGGAAAGCGGGATCGTGGATCGGATGGGGACGAATCTAACCGCGCGGTAAACATGTGTCATCCCCCGCCTTCGCCGTCCTTCACCGCCCGCGATCCGCTGCTGGACGGACGGGTGGATTGGCGGATTGCGCGCGTAGCAGCACGGTCCGCGCGGGATGCCGCCGGTGCGCGGCTGGTGCGGATTGTGCAGAATGTCCCGTCCCCTCACGACAGCAGAGGAGGTGGGATATGCGAATCGCGACGATGGCGCTCGCGGTGCTGTTCGCGGCCGCTTGCGCGCGGACGGTGAAGGTGGAGACGGACCCGGGCTCGGGGAAGATGGACGTCGACGTGCAGCGGCCCGGCGCCCCCGAGGGTTGGAGCGGCTCGCTGAGCCCCGTCGGCGGCTCGGGGATCAGCGGCACCGCGACCGGGAGCACGGCGCACGACATGACGCACGTGAGCGTGAGCGTGGCCGGCGCCCAGGCCGGCGCGCGGCTCCCCTGGCACGTGCACGAGGGCAAGTGCGGCGACGCCAGCCCGCCCGTGGTCGGCCCGGCGTCGGCCTATCCGCCGCTGGTGGTGGGCGCCGACGGCCGCGCCACGGCCGAGGCGCACGTGCCGGTGCAGCTGAACGAGGCGAAGAACTACATCATCAACGTGCACGCCTCGCCCACGAACCTGGCGACGATCGTCTCCTGCGGCGACTTCAACGACTGAGAGGCAGTGGAACGTGAAAGCGGGCCGGGGGGCGATCGCCTCCCGGCCCGTTCTCGTCTCCTCACCGGACGTCAGTGACTCGTGATCTCGGTGGTGAGCTGCTGGAGGTCCAAGCGGCCCTGCTGCTCGGAGCGCTGGGCGAACTCGGCCGCTTCCTGGAAGCCGGCGCGCGCGTGGCGGTCCATCTCCGACGCGCGGTCGAGCTCGTCGTTGCGGTCGAAGAGCACGCGGCCGCCGCTCCAGTGCACGCGCGGACCGATCGACACCAGGTAGTCGTGCAGCGCCACGATCTCCTTTGCCGACGCCTCGGCCGTCTCCATCGAGCGCTGGAAGTCGGGCACCTTGCGGTCGAAGCCGCGCGCCAGCCCGCGCTCGAAGTCGCCGCCCAGGCGGGTGCGCGCGGCGTCCTCGCGCATCCGCTCGCGCAGCCACGGGAAGGCGTTCCGGCGCACGTCGGCGGCGTACTGGGCGTAGCTGGCGAAGTACCGACGCACCTCGGGGTGCCGCGCGGCGGTGGCGTAGTACTCCTGCTCGTTGAAGGCGGCGGGCGGCTGGTTGATGTCGATGCCGTACTTGGCCGACACGCTGTCGGTGAGGAACTTCATCCGCGCGATGGCCCGCCGCGCGATCCAGAGCGCCTGCGCCTCGCGCGCGGAGGGGACGGGGTCGTCGCCCATGGCGGGGCCCACGCCGCGGCCGTCCACCACCTTGCGCAGCGCCTGCGCCTGCGTGTCGACCTGCTGCCTGCTGTCGCATCCGCCGGCGATGACGGCGAGCAGCACCAGCGGCATCCATCGCCGCACCGCGGGGGAGGGACCGGTGGGATTCATCGAAGTGCTCCGGGTGATGAGGATCTGCGGGCCGGGTTCGTCTGCAGATTCAGGCATCCTCATCACCCCGAAATCACCTGAAATGGAATCTCACGCAGAGGTCGCAGAGGACGCAGAGGACGCAGAGGAGCCTACCGCGAACACCTTTCTTCCTCTGTGACCTCTGCGACCTCTGCGTGAGCCAAAAAGAGAGCGTCCCCCGCGCGGATGGCGGGGAACGCGAGAGAATTCGGCGCGGCGCGATCAGCAGTCGCCGATGGGGGCGTAGATGCGGTTGCCGAGGCTGCTGCCCGTGGGGTAGTTCGCCACCACCTGGTACTCGTACCAGCCGCCATACAGGTTGCCGTCGGGGCCCTCCACGTCGCACTTCATGTACGAGCCCGTGTACGGGTTGCTGGAATCCAGGAACGAGGTCGAGGTGGTGGTACCCAGCGCCCCGATGAAGCGCCGCGAATAGTTGCCGTTGATCGAGTTGTAGTTGATCAGGCTCACCGTGTACGAGGTCGCGCCGGCCGGCGCGGTCCAGCCGATCAGCGGATAGCCGCCGGAGTTGGTCACCGACAGCCCGGTGGGAGCCGCCAGCGTGAAGTGCGGCGCCTGGGGGGCGGCGCCGCTGGCCGGAGTCGCGGTCGGCGTGTTGTCGCAGCCGGCCGCCGCGAACAGCGCCAGGAGCGCCGCGCAGCGCAGGGTGGAGCGATGCATCCTACCTCCTTCCACGGGGAATCGCGCGGAACTGCTTCTCAGGGCCAAATAAGAGCGGCAGGCAGTCTCCGCGCGGACGCAGGAGATCGCACACCCTCGACTCCATTGAAGCTCTTCCGAAGGGACGAGCGAATCTAATCCAAACGTTTAATGTCTGCAATTGGAAATATCGTCCATCTCCAGCTACTGGAGAAATGCCTCACGCGGAGCCGCGGAGACGCGGAGAACGTATGCCAGGTCCGGGTGCGGCATTGGCGCGTCCGACCGAATCTCCGTGCTGACGGTGACGTCGGCGTGGCATCGGTCCAGGTGCATCAACCGAATTCCCCGGTTCCGCGATCAGTTCTCCGCGTCTCCGCGGCTCCGCGTGAGGCAAAAAGAGAGCGTCCCCCGCGCCGAACTGCGGGGGACGCCCGGAAATCACGATCTCCAGCGAATCACGGACGATACGCGCGCGAGTCGTCGATGTGGCGGTAGCGGTCGCGCAGCTGCGTCTCGCGGCTGACCAGCGGCACCTCGCGGCCGCGGATGAACACGTGCTCGACGCGCGTCAGCAGCTCCAGCGGGTCGCCGTCCCACACCACCACGTCGGCCACCTTCCCCACCTCCAGCGACCCGTAGCCGTCGGCCAGCCCCCAGATCTGCGCGGGGTAGAGGGTGACCGCGCGGAACGCCTCGTCCCACGGCAGCCCGTAGGCCACGGCGTTCCCCGCCTCCTGGCGCAGGGTGTAGGCCTTGAAGGTCTCGCCGCTGGTGATGGCCACCTGCACCCCCGCCTGCCGCAGCCGTGCCGCGTTCTCGTACGTCGCGCCGAGCGACTCGAAGCTGCCGGGGAGGTTGTTCAGCACCTTCACGATCACCGGCACCCGCGCGGCGGCCAGGTCGCCCGCCACCATCCACGCCTCGGTGCCGCCGGAGATGATCAGCCGCAGGCCGTACTCGCGCGCGATGCGGATGGCGGCCTGGATGTCGCTGGCGCGGTGCGCCTCCACCACCAGCGGCTGGCGCCCGGCCAGCACCGGCTGCAGCGCCGCCAGGTCCAGCCGGCTGACCGAGAAGTCGCGCGTTTCGCCGCGCTCGAAGGCCTGGCGGCTGGTGTTCCAGGCGCGCGCGTCCTCCAGCACCTCGCGCAGCCGCATGGTCAGCCCGCCGCGCGCGCCGTTCCCCGCGTCGCGCGCGTTCTCGGAGATGCTGGCCCACATCCCCGCCGGCGAGCGGATGGTCATGTCCTCCACCCGGTTCCCCAGCAGGTCGATGGCGATCCCCTGCCCGGCGATCAGGCCGCCGCTGGGCCGGGTGATCACCGTGGTCACCCCGGCGATGCGGGTGACGGGGATGACCATGCTGCGCGGGTTGATCCCGTCGGACACGTTGAAGGCGGCGGCCACCTGGTCGCCCCCCTGCGCCTCGCGGATGCGGAAGTCGTTGGTCTCCTGCACCTGCTCGACCTCGACCAGCCCCAGGTTGGTGCTGCTCTCGATCAGCCCCGGGGTGACCCACTTCCCCCGCGCGTCCACGCGCAGCGCGCCGGCGGGGACGGGGACGCTGGCGCCCACGGCGGCGATGCGGCCGTCGCGGATCAGCACCGTGCCGCCGCGGATGGGCGCGCCCACGGCGGTGTACACCGTGCCGCCCTCGATGGCGATCGTCTGCGCGGCGGCCGGCGCCGCGGCCAGCAGCAGCGCGGCGGCGATGGTTCCTGTTCTCATCGTCCCGCCTCCGCCGGAAAGAGCCCCACCTCGAAGTCGGTGCGCGGCTGGCGCCGCGGGTTCGAGCGGTCGTACATCAGCGCCCCGTCGATGAAGACCTGGTCGGCCCGCGTGTAGACGGAGAAGGGGTTCCCCGACCAGATCACCACGTCGGCGTTCTTCCCCGGCTCGAGCGTGCCCACCCAGCGGTCGATCCCCAGCGCCCACGCGGGGTTGGCGGTGATCCAGCGAACGGCGTCGTTCAGCGACACGTCGATCCCGATCTCCCGCCCCGCCTCGATGGCCTTCGCGGCCTCCTGGTTCAGCTTCTGGATCCCCGTGGGGTCGTCGGAGTGCACGATGGCGCGCACGCCGGCCTCGAACACCAGCGGCAGGTTGGCGCGGGTGAAGTCGAGCGCCTCCATCTTGAACCCCCACCAGTCGGCCCACAGCGACGCGCCGATCGAGTCGGCGGCCAGCAGGTCGCGCACCTTGTACGCTTCCACGCCGTGGTGGAAGGAGCGGATGCGGTAGCCGAACTCGTGCGACATGTCGATCATCTGCGCCATCTCGTCGGCCCGGTAGCAGTGGTTGTGCACCAGGATCTCGCCGCGCATCACGCCCACCAGCGTCTCCAGCTCCAGGTCGCGCTCGGGCGCGGTCCCCGAGTGGTCGCGGTCCCACCGCTCCCACTTGTCGCGGTACTGCTGCGCGCGGATCCACGCCTGCCGGTCGGCGGCCATCTCGCCCATGCGGGTGCTGGGGCCGCCTCGGTTGCCGTACACCCGCTTGGGGTTCTCGCCGCAGGCCATCTTCAGCCCGTACGGCGCGCCGGGGAACTTCATCCCCTGCACGGTGCGGCTGGGCACGTTCTTCAGCACCACGCTGCGCCCGCCGAACAGGTTGGCGCTCCCGGGGAGGATCTGCATCGTCGTGACGCCGCCCTCCAGCGCGCGCACGAAGCCGGGGTCCTGCGGCCACACCGAGTGCTCGGCCCACACCTCGGCGGTGTTGGGAGAGGTGGCCTCGTTCCCGTCGCTGTGCGCCTGCACCCCGGGCGACGGATAGACGCCCAGGTGCGAGTGCGTGTCGATCACGCCGGGGGTGACGAAGCGGTTGGTGGCGTCGATCACGGTGACGCCCGCGGGCGCGTCGACCGTCGCCCCGACGGCGGCGATCTTCCCGTCCACCAGCAGCACCTGGCCGTTGGGGATGACCTGCCCCGCCGCGGTCAGCACGGTGCCGCCGCGGATGAGCGTGGGCGTGGAGGGGAAGGGGCGGTACGTGCTGGGGAACGGCGTGGGCGCGGGGGCGCGCGGGGTGGAGGCGGGCTGGCTCTGCGCGGCGGGGCGCGCGGCCGGCCGGGCCTGCCCCTGCGCGCACGCCGCGGCCGCCGCCAGCACGAGCGCGTACGGCGCACGTTTCATGGGGACCTCGGCTCCTGGCTGGGTTCGGACCGGGTGTGGGATGAGCGTGAATGGGTGGGCGCCAACGTAGGCCGCCGTGCGCCCCGCACGCAAGGGAGCGGAAATACTGTATACGGCGCCGTCCGCACCGTTCGTCCCACGTCCCGCCGCCTGTCCCCTCCGCGGACGCCCCCGTCCCCGCGCGGGGACGGCCGCTCCGTCACCACTTTGTCTCACCGCGCGGAAACCCGCGTTCCCGCTGGGAAAATCCGCATCTCCTTGCACAAGCGTGACTTGGCACCGCACTTGCTCGTCAGAGGGGTCGAACCGGTGTAGCAGATCGCCGAAACCAGGAGTTTCTGAGCAATGAAGAAGAGCCTTTCGTTCCCCCTGGCGCTGGTGGTGGCGGCGGCGCTCTCGACGTCGCCGGCGCTGGCCCAGAAGGGGCGCGGGCACGGCAACGGCGGCGGGAACGGCCGCGGCCACGAGGCCAAGGAGCAGCAGCACATCCGCCGCAACGACGACCGCGACGACCGCGTCCGCCGCAGCGACCGCGACGACGACGACCGCTGGACCGACCGCGTGCTGCGCAACCGCACCGACAGCTACCGCCGCAGCGACAGCTACCGCAACAGCGGCACGCTGCGCCGCCGAGTGCCGCCGGGGTGGTGCATCGGGCGCGGCAACCCGCACAACACCGTGGAGAACTGCGGCCGGGGCTCCAACCGCTACGACCGGCGCTACGATCCGCGCTACAACGGCGGCTACACGTACGACAACTACGGCCGCCGCACCGACCGCTACGGCCGCACGGTCGACAGCTACGGCCGGGTGATCAACGACGGACGCTACGGCGACGGGCGTTACGGCACCGTGTACGGCGGCAGCAGCCGCAGCTCGTTCGACGCCTGGAAGCGCCAGCACGACGCGAACTGCCGCGCCCTGGCGCGCCAGCGGCCGCTGGACCTGCGCTGGCAGTACCAGGTCCGCAGCCAGTGCGCCGCCGAGGAGCGCGACGCCCGCCGCTACTACGGCGTCTGACCTCTCGCTTCCGACGGCCAGACGCCGCGAAGCCCCGCTTCCTCCCGGAGGCGGGGCTTCGTGCGTTCACGGCGCGGTGCCGCGCCGGATCAGCATTCGATGCAGAACGCGTCGCCGTCCCACCGGGACACGTACCCGGGGCAGGTGAAGTAATCGCAGGTGTTGTGCGACTCGCAGGCGGTGCCGCAGCTGGCGGCGCAGGTGTTGTAGACCGCGTCGCAGGAGAACTGCCCGGCACGGCTGTACACGTGCCCGAACACAGTTCCCGGCTCCCCGTCCACGGGCGTGGTCCGGAACGTCTCTACCTGCAGGTCGTCGAGCTGCAGCTTCATCTTCTTCTTCACGTGCTCCTCCGGGGTAAGATGATGGGTACTCACCGGCGCTCCATAAAGTTTTAATTTATCGTTCGTAAGTGCGCAATCGACGCGTATCGTCCAAACCGCGTGATACTTGCTTCTTTTCCTGCATTCGCCTGATCACGCCGGCTGAGGCGCGTGCTGGCGGCGGCGCCAGAACTCGCTCTCCGGCCAGCGCCGCTCCTCTGCATAGTAGCGCTGCTTCGCGCGGAGATAGCCGGTGTGCTCGTGGTCGAGGAACGCGCGGTAGCGCTCCATCCCCCGCGCGTCGCCCTTCGCCAGCAGGTCGCCCGCGGCGTAGGCGGCGTAGATGCCGGAGCGCAGCGCCTTCAGGATCCCCTGGCTGCTGAGCGGATCGAGCGCCGATGCCGCATCGCCCACGGCGATCCACCCTACACCCGTGACGGGGTCGAGGCGGCGGGTGCGCGCCGCGCGGACCACGGGCGCGCCCTCCGCTTCCGCGCCCGCCATCGCCGCGGAGACGCGCGGCGCGGTGCGGGCCAGGAGCGCCGACCACTCGCCCACGTCGTCCAGCCGCAGTCGGCGCGCGAGGTCGCTGTCCGTCATGCACGCGGCGACGCGGCCGCCGTTCGGGAGCGGCGCCGTGTACCACCATCCGTCCTCGAACGCCTCGACCAGGGTTCGGGGATCGGGGGATTCGGGCTGGCGGAAGAAGCGGACGAACCCCGCGAGGCGGTCCATCGCCACCATCCGCGCATCTCCGAACTTCCGCGCGAAGGATGCGCCCGCGCCGGTCGCGTCGATGACGAAGCGCGCCCGCATCTCCCCGCCGTCGCCGAGCGCGAGCCGCCAGCCATCCCCCTCCCGCGCCGCGTCGGTGACGCGCACGCCGAGGCGGACGTTCGCGCCGCGGGCGGCGGCCCGCGCGGCCAGCATCGCGTCGAACCGCCCGCGGTGCAGGTGCCAGCCGGCGTCGCGAATGCCGAAGAGGAAGTCGTGCTCGTGCGGGACGTCTGACCCCCACGCGGCCGCCGTGGCGTACGCGGGGTGATGGCCCTGCGTCTGGAACGCGTCCCACGCGCCCAGGTGCGCCAGCACGCCGGCGGCGGGCGGCGGCAGCGTCTCGCCGATGCGCGGCCCGTCGTAGCGCGTGGCCTCGATCACCGCGACGGACAGGCCGGGGGCGTGCGCGCGCAGCGCCAGCGCCGCCGCGCATCCCCCCGGCCCGCCGCCGATCACCGCGACGTCGATCGTGCTCATGTGACTGAGTGAATGGGAAAAAGCCCGGATACCTTCCGGATGTCATCCTGAGGAGGCGCCGCACCATCACCGCGTCCGCGCCGGATCACGGCGCCGACGAAGGATCTTGCATCGTCCGCGGAGATGTCTGTTCGTCGCGCGGGCATCTCCGCGGTCAGGCAAGATCCTTCGGGCGCGGCAAGCATCGCCCATGACGAGAGTTCGGCGCCCGCGCCCTCAGGATGACATCTGGCGGGTGCGCGTGCCGGGCCGACATCCTGTGCAGCGCCCCGGGATCGACCAATCCAACACCGGTGTCATCCTGAGGAGGCGCCGCACCATCACCGCGTCCGCGCCGGATCATGGCGCCGACGAAGGATCTTGCATCGTCCGCGGCAATGCCTGGGTCGTGCGGGCATCTCCGCGGGTCAGGCAAGATCCTTCGGGCGCGGCAAGCATCGCCCATGACGAGAGTTCGGCGCCCGCGCCCTCAGGATGACATCTGACGCAGGTGGGCCGACATCGATGGCCTCACGCGGAGCCGCGGAGACGCGGAGAAACTCGGCTCTCCTTCTTTTCTCCGCGTCTCCGCGTGAGACCCAAAGGATCGTCAGTCCGCGCGCACGGCGTACCAGCTCGCGACGACGCCGGCGGGTGCCGTCCCGCCGCTGCCGTCGGGGTGGGGGATGGTGCGCACGATGGAGCCCACCATCGCCGTGCGCTGCAGCTGGTCGGTGCTGTTCGGCCACACGGGAACGAGCCAGCCGATGTAGTCGTAGATCCACTCCGACCCGCTGATCACACCCCTCCCCTGGAAGCGCACCTGGCTGGGGTTCCCGTAGCTCATCGACCCGCGCAGGTCCAGCGACCACCCGCTCCCGCCGATCGTCCCCCGCAGCTGCTCCGGCCCCGCCTCCCGGATCTCGATCGTCCCGTAGCCGAAGAACAGGTCGGCCCAGGCCTGCGGGTCCTTGCTCGGATCGGGAGCCAGCGTGGGGTCGTTCAGCAGGCTGCGGTAGGTCCACTTGCCCACGAAGGGGTTCGCGCTCATCTCGGCTCCTGGGTGCGATGGGTGCGCTCGACGCCGATGAAGGCGTACGAGGGGTCGGGATCGGCGGTGTTGCGGACCACGAAGGTGAAGCGCGGCCACTCGGTGACCATCTTCAGGTCGCCCGCGTTGGTCTGCGTGACCCCGCGCGCCCAGTCCAGCCAGCGGTACGAGCGGCTCCCGTCGGGCGCCACGCTTGCCAGCTCGTAGTTCTGCATCGGCCGGTGCGCGGGCCACCACAGCGTTTCCCACTGGCGCTGCTGCCGCGCCATCAGCTCGTCCTGCGGGTTGGTGAAGTCGATCACGTTCCACAGCTCGTAGGTCACGTCGATCGTCTGGCTGCTGCACTCGTTGAAGTCCGACTGCCACGGCAGCGCCATCGTCTTCGTCAGGTCCCCCGGCTGCAGCCCGGTGTCGAAGTCGCTCCCCTGGCTCAGGTCCTGGCTGGCGTAGGAGACGTAGTCCGACTCGGGGATCCGTCCGCGCCACGCGTTGGCCTGCGCGGCGGTCAGGGTGAAGGGGTAGAACGACGGGTCGGCCTTGATGCGCCAGGGGAGCTGGTAGATGGCGGGATTGCGCATCAGCCACCCCACCTCGCCGCCCGGGCAGAAGGCGCCGCCCACGATGCGGCTCATCACCCCCCGGTCCAGCTGCCGCCCGTTGACGATGGGGCCGCCGGGGTAGGGATCGTTCGGGTCCGGCTGGGGGATCCACCCCTCGTCGGCCTCGTTGACGAACTTCCCCTCGGCCCACTGTTTCAGCAGGTAGTACTGCAGGTCGGTCAGCCGCAGGAACTTCGACGGCAGCACGTTGGTGATGGGGTTGTCGCCCGAGAGCAGCGGCATCAGCGGCAGGCCGTGCACCCGGCTGGTCGGCCGCCCGCCGCGCGCGAAGCGGTTCTCCTCGCCCGGCTCGCGCAGCAGGGAGAAGAGGAAGGTGCGCTCGGGGCCGTAGATGTCGGTCGTGTTCGCCGCCACGCAGCGGCGGAAGCAGTCGCGGTACACGTCGCCGGAATGCAGGCGGCGCAGCTGGCGGCCGACGGCGATCTGCACCCGCTCGCGCACCCCCAGCGGCCGGCGGTCCTCCGGCGCGGCGTTGGAGACCGGCGCGGCGAGCGTTTTCAGCGCCGTCCCTTCCCCCGCCTCCGGCGCGGGCGGCGGGCCGAAGTGCGCGTCCAGCACCGCGGAAATCCGCTGCTCCAGCCGCGCCCGCACCTCCGCCGAGTCGTCCGCCTCGGCGCCGTCGCCAGCCTTCGGCGCGCTCTCCGCGGACATCATCATCTTCTTCGCCGCCGCGGGCTCGGCGGGGGCCTGCGGGCCCGACGCCTCGGCGAACTCCGCCACCGCGCCGCGCAGGTCGGAGAGGAGCGACGCCGTATCTCCATCCCCACCTGCTGGCTCGGAGGTCTCCGCCGACTCGGCGGACGGCGCCGCGGACTTCATCAGCGTCGTCTGCCTTCCCGCCTTCTCCGCGCCGCCCTGCCGCGCGCGCGCCGCCAGCCGCTCGATCACCGTGGCGATCGGGCCCACCACCATCTCGGCCACGGCGTCGGGGTGGAGGCACGTCTTGAGGCACTCGGCCACCTTCCCCCAGTCCACCGTGGGCGGCGTGCCGATGCGGTCGGGGTCGAAGGTGCCGCGCGCCGTCTGGTTGTGCGGGTCGTTCGACTGGCTGAGGACCGAGGTCAGGAACAGGTACATCTCCGGCCGCCAGAGGATCGGCCAGATGTCGCGCCAGAACCAGGGGCGGAAGTCGGGGTTCCACGCCAGCCGCCCCGCCTGCCACACGATCAGCGCCTCCTGGTCGGCGGGATCGATGCGCTCCGGGCAGTCGAAGGTCCCCGCCGTGCCGTAGATGTCCGTCCGCGTCGCGAACCGGCGGACGGAGAGGTCCTCGACCACTTCCTCCATGGTCACGATGTCGGGGATCTCGGGGACGTAGTCGGGATACGCGGCCAGCACCCACGCGGGATACTCCACGTCCACGTAGCGCGTCTGGTCCACCTCCTGGCTGTGGAACACCAGCCGCGCCATCACCGGGCCGTCGCTGGTGTCGTCGAACCACCCGTCGTTGTTGGCGTAGTGCTCGATGCGCGGCTGCCCGAACTCGTCGAACAGGTAGGTCCCCGAGTTCCCGTGGCCGCCGAGGACCAGCAGGCGCGCCTCGTCGTCCACCAGCAGGCCGCCCAGCGTGTCGATGCTGCGCGGCTGCAGCGGCGGCGGGAACGTGGCCGCGTACTGGCCGCCGCCGTCGGGCCCGAACTCGGCGCGGCGCCGGTCGGTGAGCGACACCACGCGCGGGCCGGGGTCGATGATCAGCCGCTGCCGCGCGTCGTCGCCCGTCACCTGCGGGTTGCGCAGGGGATGGCCGTCGAGGTAGCCGTGCTCGCCGGAGAGCTGCTGGAACTCGTACCACCCCGCCTTCTTGTTGGCGAGATGGACGCGCCACTGGATGTCGATCAGCGTCCCGTGGTTCCCCCCGCCGTAGATCTCGTCGCCCAGCTTGAGCTGCCGTCCCTCGGGATGGTCGTCGTCGTAGACCCAGACGGAGAAGCGCGCGGCCTGGCGCCGGATGCGCCCCTCCGCGTCCTTGAAGCGCGACACCCGCTGCTCCTCGCCGTAGGGCGCGCCCAGGGGGAGCGAGTTGCCGTCCGCGTCGCACTCGATCGGCAGCACCCCCGGCTGCTCGGCACTGATGCAGAAGTCGTCGGGGCTGTTTCCCAGGCGGGCCACGCCGAGCCCGGGGTGAATCCTGTAGACCGTCGGCATTGGATTCCTCGGGATCAGTCGGTGAACACCAGGGAGACGTTGTCCAGCCGCAGCAGCTCGGGCTCGATGCAGTAGTCCGCGCCGATCACCACCAGCGTCACGGTGATCTGCGTGGCCCCCGCCTCGATCAGCGCGCGGGCGGCGCGGGTCACGTTCACGCGGTGGTTGCGCGGCGTGTTGTGGCTGCGGGGACGGAGGTCATAGGGACGCGGCGACCCGGGGACGGCGCAGTGGCCCGGCCCGCCGAAGCACTCGCCGTGGCCGAACACCGCCAGGTACCCGCCGAAGTTCGGCCCTTCCGGAGGAGTATTCGCGTCCGCGTCCGGCTGGTTCAGGAAGATGCGGACGAAGCACGAGCGCTCCAGCTGCGGCACGCGGTTCAGCCGCACCTCGGCCTGGCGGAAGGCGCCGCGCACCGCGTCGGGGACGTCGATCGGGCGCGACGTCCACCGCCCGACGGGCGCCTCCATGCCGACGGGGATCACCGTGGCGCAGCGCACGTACTCGTAGCCGAAGCGCGAGATGTCGAGCGTGTCGGCCGTGGTGTAGCCCCACGGGGTGAGCACGGAGGTGAGGTCGGCGGGAACGGCGTGGGGATTGATCTGCTGCCACTCCCACCACGTCCGGTCGATGTTGGCGTGGATCGGCCAGAAGACGGGGTCGTAGCTGGCGGTGAGATTGCTGAACATGTCGCCCAGCTGCACCTGCCTCCAGCCGTAGAACTCCTGCCGCGTGTGGAACTGCCGCCCCGCCACCTTCACCGTGCGGTTGCGCTCCAGGAACGACGCCTGCTGCAGCGCCGTCACCGTCGACTGCGCGGGCGGCGCCTGGTACGCGGGGTTCATCCCCCCCGTCCAGATGTGCATGGTGTTGTGCGGGTTCTGGTCCAGGAACCCGAAGGCGTCGTTGTACAGGCTCCCCCCGCCGAAGTCGCGGAAGGTGCGCAGCGACAGGATCTCGTCCATGTCGCGCTGCGTGGGATAGTGGTAGTGGATCGCCTCGTTGATGGTCTGCGGGTTCCCGCTGCTGTCCTGGTACTCGGAGGGGAAGCGCAGCGCGTACCAGAGCGGGTTGCTGTCCATCAGCGCGTCCACGAAACGGTCGCCGTACGGCCCCGTGGTGAAGTCGTCGCCGATCAGCTTCCCCAGCTCGGTGAAGAACAGGTTGGTGGAGTTGAACAGCTTCCCCGGTTTGACGAAGGCGTCGCGGACCTTGATCGTCTCCGCCTCGCCCAGGCGGGGGACGGCCTTCGTGTGCAGCCACTCCAGCGCCGCGGGGGTGATGAACGCCTTGAACGAGCGGGGGATGATGTCGCCCTTGTACGGCGTCTCGGGGCAGTACCGGGGCATGGTGAAGTCCCAGTACGGCATGGTGATGCCGGGGCAGACGTCCTGCATGGCCTGCTCGAACTCGTACAGGTAGATGCGGTGCCAGGGGAGGAACCGCTCCCACCCGTGCTGGCAGTGGTCCTGGTGGATCAGCGCCAGGTTGTTGTAGTTGCGGTAGTCGCGCGGCCACTTGTTCAGCGCGTACAGCTCGCGGAAGGCGAAGCGCAGCTTGTCGATCTGCGTGTCGTCCAGGCAGTCGAGGTTCATCCGCTGGCGGATCCCCGTGGCCGGCTCGATCGCGGGCCGCCCGCCCCACGCCTGCCGCGTCAGCTCCGCCGCCAGGTCGGCGCCCACCGCGATGCGCGGGAGCGTCTCCGGCTCGCCCGGCGCCTCGAGGGTGGCGAGCTTCCCCTGCCGGTAGTCGTCCGTCGGGCAGCCGTCGTCGATCCAGTCGCTGATGAAGCGGATGTCGTCGCCGTCCACCCGCGGGCCGCCCCACGGCAGGCGTGGCAGCCGGCTCCCGTCGAACGGCGTCTGTCCGCGCAGCCCCTTCACCAGCCCTGAGGCGGCGCCGCGGCCGGGGTACTTCGGCTGGGCTGCCTCCTCGTCCGCGGCGGCGGAGGTGCCGCAGTGGCCGCACCCGCATCCGCTCACCCCGGGCTGCGGCGGCGCTACCATGCGCACGCCGTGGATCTCCGCCGCCAGCAGCGTGTCCAGGCTCCCCCAGAACCGCCCGGCGCCTCCATAGACCGGCGGCTCGGTGTGCGCCCGGTCCAGGATCTCCTGCACGCGCTCCCAGCGCGTGCTCGTCGCTTCAGCCATCGTCCTCTCCGTGTGAGGTACCGCCGACCGTCAACTGCGCCATCGAGGTTGGTATTCAGAAATCTCCCCCAAGTCAGAGGAGAACGTCATCCTGAGGCCCAGACTGTGTAAAAACCTCCTGGAGCGGTTTCTCCCGGGCGACATGGAGGCCGGCTCTTCGCACCTGCCTGGGCGGTTGTGGGGACTACCTGCAGTGCCCCCTAGAGCTTCGGGGATGCCTCCTTGTTCGCCCGGGGCCGTGCAGCCCGAAAACGGCCCCCCAAAGCCGCTCACGCAGGCGCAAGCACGCCCCGCGAGGTGCCGCGCCTTTTCCTGAGCCGCTCCAGGAGACACTTCACCCCCAGC
>DASUYB010000155.1 GCA_036377595.1 Longimicrobium sp.
GCACCATCCACCTTTTCGACGGCAAGGTGGTGGACGCGCTCCCCGAACACGCCAGCCTCCACGGCGCCGAGCTGCTGGCCGCCGTCTGATTCTCCCGGATTTCGGGAAACGGCAACGGCAACAGCGGGTCACACGGAGGAAACGGAGAACGGCCGGAGGGAACGGAGCCCGGCCGCGGCACCTCCGCCACATCCTCCAGTCCCGCGTCCTCACACAGGAAGATGACGGGGGAAGACGAATGGATTCGAGGCAGTTCTCCGTTTCCTCCGTTCTACTCCGTTTCTCCGTGTGACCCGCTGTTCCGCGGCGCCGCGCACGCGAAGAAGGTGGGGAAGGATGAAGGCGATTTCCCGCGGGGGGCGCGAAGGGTACATTTCTCCTGCACCCTTTGAGTGACGGAGGCGCGCGCGTGGAGACGGCGACGGAGATCCCGCCGGTGGACGGGCCGCTGGTGCTGTACGACGGCCAGTGCGGCCTGTGCAACCGCTCGGTGCAGCTGATCCTGCGGCACGACCGCCGCGGCGCCTTCCGCTTCGCCGCGCTGCAGTCCGAGCTGGGCCAGGCGCTGCTGGCGCGCCACGGGCTGTCCTCGGAAACGATCAGTACCGTCGTGCTGGTGGACGGCGGACGGGCGTTCACCAAGTCGCGGGCGGCGCTCCGCATCGCCGCGAGGATGGACGCGCCGTGGCCGGCGATGCGGGTGTTCGGCATCGTTCCCGCCCCGCTGCGCGACGTGGTGTACGACTGGGTGGCGCGCAACCGCTACCGCTGGTTCGGGCGGACCGATGCATGCATGCTTCCGCCCCCCGAGGTGCGCGCCCGCTTCCTGGGCTGAAGACCGGTTCCCGCTGGATCAACCCTCGACCCCCTGGAACGAGGTGGTGCCATGATCCGCCTGTCCCCCATCCCCATCCTGGCCGTCCTGTCCGCCTGCGCCACCATCGCCGGCAGCGGCGTGGACCGCGAAGACACCGCGCTTCCCCAGCACCTGGCCCACATCCCCATCTACTGGGCGGGCACGCTGCCGCAGTGCGCCACGCAGCCGGTGGGGCGGGTGAGCGCCCTGTCGCGCGCCGCGCTGCGCGAGCGGGCCTACGAGGCGGGCGGCGACGCGGTGGTGGACGCGCGGGTCCAGTCGCGCGCGCAGTCGTACTCGATCGGCCAGCGGCGCTCGCTGCAGACGGACGTCAACAACATCTACTACGGGATGGCCGTGAAGCTTTCCGGCAAGTGCACGCTGTAGCCCGGCCGATCCGTTCCACGTGGCGCCGGGAGGGCGATCTCCCGGCGCACCCCTGACCGACCCTGATCCGCACCCGATGACGAATCCCCACCGGTTCACCCCCGCCGCGGTGCTGCTGGCCGCGGCCGCGCTCGCCTGCGCCGTTCCCGCGGCCGCGCAGCGCCAGGTGCAAATCCCCGTGCTGTACCCGCGGCCCACGATCACGCCGACGGTATTCCCGGCCGACACGTCGGGCCTCCGCTTCCGGCTGGACCAGGTGGTGGGGAGCGCCGGCGCGCAGGCCCGCCCCGCCCGCGCCACCGGCCGGCTGCTGACCGCCGCCGAGCAGCAGCGCCTGCTGGGCCGTCTGGCCCCGCTCCAGGTGATGGAGACCGCGGCGGACTCGTTCCACTTTCCCGCCGAAACGCTGCGCCCCCCGCGCGCCGGCCGCGTGATCGCGGACGTTTTCCCGGCGCGCGACACCTCCGCG
>DASUYB010000156.1 GCA_036377595.1 Longimicrobium sp.
CAAGTTACACCTGTGTAAGCACTTGCCTCGATTCAGACCCCGCCGGACGCGTTGTACACGCGTCCGACGGGGTCTTGTTGTATCTTGTTGCTGTTCAACCTCTTATGGCCAACGTGTAAAACGGTGCTGTCGAACGCCTGCCGTGTGATCCCTCGTTTTTCCGCGACCCGGCGCGCAGCGAATCCCGTCTCATTGCAGCCGATCGAAGGCGCGGACGCGCGCGTTGGTGACGCGGAGGAGGGGTCGTGCGTCATCTCTTCCGTCTCCCCCCGACACGAGCTGACCGACACCCAGGCGCCGATCTCACGTAGCGCTGGCGCGAAAGCGTTCGAGCGTCTATGTTTACGGCACCCCCACACCGCCGTTTCTCTCGCCGTCGCTGATGGCAACCCTGATCGACCGCTCGCTGAGCCCGTTCAACCCGTTCCATCCCCATGCCCGGCGCCGCCGCTCGCTGCAGGCGGCGGCGGGAATCGTGCTGATGCTGGGGGTGCTGGGAAGCGCGTTCTTCCGCACGCAGGTGGTGAAGAACGACGAGTTCGTGCTGCGCGCCGACGACAACCGCTTCCGCATTCAGCCCATCCCCGCCCCGCGCGGCGCCATCGTCGACCGCAACGGCAAGATCATCGCCGAGACGGTCACCGGCTACACGCTGACCACCGACCCGGCCACGCCCGACGTGATCCGCGCCCGGCTGCGCCTGGTGGCCGGGGTGCTGGGGCTGGACGACGCGCGCATCCAGGAGCTGGTGGAATGGGGCGTGCGCCATCGCGACGAGCCCATCCCCGTGAGCCACAACCTGAGCTTCGCGCAGGTGTCGTGGTTCGCCGAGCGCGTGGGTCGGCTGAAGGGGATGCACGTCGACCCCTATCCCATCCGCCACTACCCGGCGGGCGCGGCGGTGGCGCACGTGGTGGGCTACGTGAGCGAGATCAGCGACCGCGAGCTGGAGAGCGAGAGCTGGCGCGGCTACCGCAGCGGCCAGAACATCGGCAAGACGGGGCTGGAGCGGCAGTACGAGCGTTCGCTGGGCGGCACCGCCGGCGCGCGCTACGTGGAGGTGGACGCGCGCGGGAAGCTGGTCCGCGGCGTGGCACGGCGGCTGACGGAGGAGCCCACCGCCGGGCACGACGTGCGGCTGACGCTGGACCTGGACCTCCAGCGCTACGTGCACCAGGTGTGGCCGGCCGACCGCCGCGGCGCCGTGGTGGCCATGGTGCCGTCGACGGGCGAGATCCTGGCGCTGTACTCGGCGCCGAACTACGACCCGAACCTGCTGGTCGGCTCCATCCCCCGCGCGGTCTGGCAGCAGCTGAACACCGACCCCGGCCGCCCGCTCCTCAACCGCGCGGCCAACGGGACGTATCCCCCCGGCTCCACGTGGAAGCTGGCCACGGCGCTGATCGGGCTGGAGCGCGGGGTGATCACCCCCACCGAGGTGATGCCGATCCCCTGCACGGGGGGGATGAGCTACGCCGGCCGCTACTCGCGCTGCTGGTTCCGCGAGGGGCACGGCCCGCAGGACCTGCTGCACGCCATCCAGAACTCGTGCAACGTCTACTTCTACCAGCTGGGGATCAAGCTCGGGCTGGACGTGCTGACGCGCGAGGGAACGCGGCTGGGGTTCGCGCGGAAGACGGGGGTGGACCTGCCGTCGGAGAAGTCGGGGACCTTCCCCAGCGGGCGCGAGTGGTACGTCCACCGCTTCGGCTGGCGGCCGCCGCCCAGCGAGGTGATGAACGTGGCCATCGGCCAGGGGCCGAACGACCAGACGCCGCTGAGGATGGCGCAGTTCTTCTCCGCGCTGGCGGGCGACGGGACCTCTCGCCGCCCCCACCTGCTGATGCAGCCCAACGTGCCGGTGGAGACCGACCTGCACGTGACGCCGGCCACGCTCGCGGCGGTGCGCGAGGGGATGGCGCGGGTGATCGAGGAGGGCGGCACCGCGCACGCCGTGGAGCTGCGCAACTGGGCGCTGCTGGGGAAGACGGGCACGTCGCAGAACTCGGCCGACCCGCGGCGTCCGCACGGGTGGTTCACCGGCTTCGCGGGACCGCGCGGCAAGGCGCCGGAGATCGTGGTGGCGGTGATCGTGGAGTTCGGCGAGAGCGGGTCGGGGTCGGCGGCGCCGATCGGGGCGAAGGTGGCCGACTTCTACCTCAACAAGATCCACGGCCTGCCCACGCCGCCGCTGCTGTCGCCCGAGTCGGCGCGCGTGGGGGCGATGATGCGCCCCGCGCCGCGGCCGCCGTCCATCAACCCCGGCACCGTCGGCGCCACCCGCAACTGACGGCACGGCCGGGAGATCAAAAGCAAGGGGCGGAGATCGTCGCGATCTCCGCCTCTCCTTTTTTCTCACGCAGAGTTAGCAGAGTTAGCAGAGTTAGCAGAGTTAGCAGATAAAACAGCTGCGGGCAGCTGCAGTTCCCTGCTGACCCTGCTGACTCTGCGTGAGACTTTCTGTTTTCAGTCCTTGTCGTCCGATGCTGGGCCTGCAATGAGCGTCCTGGCGCGGGCGGCGATGTACTCCATCTGCTCCTCGCGCTCGTGCGCCCAGCGGGGGAGGCGCAGCGCGTTGGAGCCGAGCGCCACCGCGCCCCACGCCGCGAAGAGCACCGCCAGACCGACGTTCTGCGCCAGCTCGCCGGTGAAGTAGTAGAACACCAGCAGGAAGAGCGCGGCCACCAGTCCGGCGATGCCCATCCGCCCCAGCGCCACGCCGTTGCTCTTGGTCGTGCCCAGGCGCAGGCGGTGGCCGGCGTCGGTCGGCTCGACGTACGCGTGCAGGTTGCCGTTGGTCCACGCGCGCAGGCCGCCGTGCGAGCGGTCCTTCCCGTGCGCGCCGAAGGTCTCGCGCAGCTCGGCCACCAGCAGCTCCCACTCGCGGTCCGTCGGCGCGCGCGGCAGGGTCACCGTTCTCCCGACCGACACCGGCATCCCCAGGTGCGTGCGCCGGGGCGCGGCGCCGCGGCGCAGGTCGAGCGCGGCCGCCGCCTCGCCGATGGCCTCGGGCGCGATCCCCACGTCGCCGCCGATCGTCTGCAGCTCCGCGAGCGTGAGCCCGTCGCCGGCCGTGAGGGCGCGCCCCTCCGAGGCGCGGCGCTTGGCCGCCGCCTCGAAGATCTCCGCGACCTCCTCTTCTCCATATCGCCGCTCGTCCGTCATCTCGCTCCCCACGTGCTGGATCGTACGATCCATGATCGCCGGCCGGATCGAACGCCGTCAATCCCGGCGCGCGTATCCTACGTCGGCGATCCGTCCCGGAGTTTCGCCGCCGCGGCCTCGTCCATGATCCACACCATCTCCCCCTCCGTCGGGCGGACGTTCTGGGCGGGGAGGCGGAAGGGGTCGAGCGGGCCGCGCAGCACCTTCCACGCGACCTCCGCCTTCCCCGCGCCGACCACGAACATCTCCACCCGCCGCGCGGCGTTGACCACGGGGAAGGTGAAGGTGACGCGCGGCTCGCCCAGCTCCCGCATCAGCGCCGGGGCGACGGTGAGGTCGCGCTCGCGCAGCAGCGGGTCGAAGGGGAAGAGCGAGCAGGTGTGCGCGTCAGGCCCCAGTCCCAGGTGCACCACGTCGAAGCGCGGGAGGCCGGGGCCGAAGACGCGCTCCAGCTCGTCGCGGTAGAGCCGCGCGCCCTCCTCGGCCGGCAGCTCGCCGCGGATGCGGTGCACGTTGGCCTCGGGGATGGGGACGCGACGGATGAACGCCTCCCACGCCATCGCGAAGTTGCTGCGCGGATGGCCCGGGGGCACGCAGCGGTCGTCGCCCCAGAACAGGTGCACGCGCTCCCAGGGGACGCGCGTCACGAACTCGTCGGACGCGTAGCGCGCGTACATCTCCTTCGGCGCCGTGCCACCGGAGAGGGCGACGGTGAAGACGCCGCGCGCCTCCGCCGCCTCGCGCGCCTGCGCGGCGAACGCCTCGGCGCCCGCGCGGGCCGCGGCGTGCGCGTCGGGGTGGAGCTCGATCTTCGCGCCGTTCATCCCCCCTCCCGGTCGGTTCACGCCCTCTGTCCGCCCTGCCGCGGGCCGTCATGATTCTGAGCCGTGCACGCCGGTCGTGCAAACCGGGCGGCGGCCCGGCCCCGGCGGCGGAAACCCCGCGGGTTGCCGGCGCGTAGCGTTCCATGCCGGCCGCTCACCCCCGCACCTCCATCCAGCCATGCGAACTCCTGCCCTCCTCCTCGGCGCGGCGGTGGCCACGGCCGCCCAACCGCTCGCCGCCCAGCCCGGCGCGCTGGTGGCGCGCATCGACTCCGCCGTCCCCGCGCTGCTGCGCGAGGCGAACGCGCCGGGCGCCGCCGTGGCCATGGTGGAGGGCGGACGGATCGTGCTGGCGCGCGGGTACGGCGTGGCGAACGTGGCCACGGGCGCACGCTTCACCGCCCGCACGCCGCTGAACGTGGCGTCCGTCTCCAAGGCGGTCACGGCGCTGGGGGCGATGCGGCTGTGGCGAGAGGGACGCCTTCCGCTCGACGCGCCGGTGAACTCGCTGGCCCGCCGCTGGCGGCTGCCGGACGGCGCCGCGCCGGCGGAGAGCGTGACCGTGCGGCGGCTGCTGAGCCACACGGCCGGCGTGGGGATCGGCGCCGTCCCCTGGTTCCGCGCGGATTCGGCGGCGCCGTCGCTGCTGGAGGTGCTGGACGGGCGCGCGGGAGACCGGGGCCCCCTGCGCATCGAAGCGGCGCCGGGGGCGGCGTGGCGATACTCCGGCGGCGGCTACACGCTGCTGCAGCTGGTGATGGAAGACGTGACGGGCGAGCGCTTCGAGGCGTGGATGGAGCGCGCCGTCCTCCGGCCGCTGGGGATGCGCGAGAGCACGTTCGGCACGGCGCGGCCGGGCGCGGCGGTGGGATACGACGAGGCGGGGAATCCCGTGCCCGCCTACCGCTTCGTGGGTACCTCCGCCGGCGGCCTGTGGACCAGCGCGGACGATTTCGCACGGCTGATGCGCGCATACGCCCGTGCATGGAGCGGCACGGACCGGCGCGTGATCGGCCGCGCGGAACTGGACCAGGTCGCACGGCCGATGGCGGCCGTGACGCTGGAGGGTGTGTCCGGCGCCACGTACGGCCTGGGACACGGCACCCACCGTGCGCCCGACGGGCGGACGTACGTCTACCACAGCGGCGGAAATCCCGGCGCGCGCGCCTACTTCATCGTGTCGCCGGACCGCGGCGACGGGGTGTTCGTCGCCACCAACTCCGACAACGGCGTGCCCGTGATCACCCGCGTGCTCCAGATCTGGGGAGACGCGCACGGCGGTGGGCTGCCGCCGCTGTTCTGACGGGTGGGATCCGGCGCTCTCGTCCCGCGCCGATCACCCACCCGGCAGGATCGCGCCCGGCGTCTTCCCGGATCGTATCAACGGATCCGCTCGCGGGTGGTGTCGGCGCTCACGAGCCGCATCCGGCCGCCGCGATACTCGTGTCTCTGGTGGATGGAGACCGAGACGTCCCGCGAGCTCAGCGCGCTGCTGTACTCCCAGCTCTCGCCCTGCGTGGGGACCCATCTCCCGCCGCGCCAGCACCACTCCATGTACGAGTGGGTTCCCGCGCCCATCTTCCACGAGCTCCGCGTGCACGAGGTCCCGGCCACGTGGCGGATGTTGCCTCCCTCGCTGAGCACGGTGTCCTTCTCGAACCGGCCGCGCCGCGGGTCGTAGCGGAAGACGTCGAACATCCGCCCGCCCGAGCCGAAGAACGTCATCACCCGCACGTCGGTCCAGCCGTCGCCGTTCAGGTCCTCGCCCTCGAGGATGGTGCCGCCGGCGTAGGGTGGCTCGGCCTCCCCCGGCTCCTCGCCGATCGACAGGGTATCGGACGCGGACACGGCTGTGGGCGGATCGTGGACGAGCACCCTGGCGGGGATACCGTACGTGTCCGCCTGCAGCACCAGCCGCGCCGGATGCCCGTCGCGCAGCGCACAGAGGAACGCCAAGCCGTGGCTGAGGTCCTCGTGACCGACGCTCCCGTCCGGATTCTCCGCACGAGGCCGATCGTCGGAGCCGTCCGCGCGGCGGCAGCGGTCCTCAGGCTGGCGCGGCTCCCTCCAGCGCAGGGCGGTGTCGCGGGCAGGTGCGGAAGGAGCGGTAACGGAGTCGACGGTGGCGACAGTCCCGGCGGCGCGGGCGGGAGCCTGCTCCGCGCGGCCGCAGCCGCCAGCCGCCATCGCCGCGACGATGATCGCGAGCGCCAGGAGTGCGGGGCGAAGCACCAGACCATTCATCTGCGGAATCGTGGAAAAGTCGGGCGGATGCATGGCGTCGGAAAATCCGGCCGCGGACGGTTTCGACGCTCGTCCCTCGTCATCTTGTACCATCAAGGTTGACACAATCATCTCGCTTGATGTAACATTTCAAGTGGTACATCCAACGCCTGCAAGAGAGGCCGCGATGTTCAAGATCTGGTTTTCGAACGAGCCGGAGCCGCCCGCACCGCAGGGTGCACCGGCACGGCGAGGTGCCCTGGTCTTCGGCGACGACGTCCGCGAGGCGCTCGCCCGGACCCGCGACGCGGCCATCTCCCTGGGCCATGGGCAGGTCACCACCACGCACCAGGTGCTCGGCATCGTGGCGGACGCGCGCTGCGAGGGCGCGCGGGCGCTGGCCGCGGCGGGTGTCGACGCCGACGAGCTACGGCGGCGGCTGACCTCCGCCACGGCCGCGGACCCGCGCGTGGTGACGCCCGGCACCGAGCTCCCGTACACCGGCGGCGCCAAGCGCGCGCTGGAGTTGGCGATGGAGGAGGCTCACCGCACAGGCGCGGAGATCGTCACCTCGCGCCATCTCCTGGCCGGCATCGTCCGCCAGGGGAAGGAGGCGGCCGCCCGCGCGCTGGGAGAGCTCGGCTTCACCCTCGAATCGCTGCGCGCGATGGAGTCCGCCGCCGCGGCAGCGTTCGGCATCCGCATCGACGACGCGTCGGACCGCTCGATCTACGAGCAGATCGTGGCGCAGGTGCGGGAGGCGGCGGCCACCGGCCGTGCCGCGCCCGGCCAGCGTCTGCCGTCGGTGCGCGCGCTGGCGGACGAGCTCGACATCGCGCCGGGGACGGTGGCCCGGGCCTACGCCGAGCTGGAGCGGCAGGGCGTGGTGGTGACCGACGGCGCGCGCGGCACCCGGATCGCGGAGCGCCCCGCCGGCGAGCCCGCGCGCGTGGACGACCTGGCGGGCCTCATCCGCCCCGCGGTGGTGGCCGCCTACCACCAGGGCGCCCGCGCCGCCGACCTGCGCGCGGCGCTGGAGCGCGCGATGGCGGGGATCTACCCCCCGGAGGACGATCCCCCGGCCGCGCCAGGGCCGCGCTGAGCATCCGTGCCGGCCTCCGCGGTCGGCAGGTCTCCCCGCCTCACGGCTCGTGCCACTCGCGGCCGTCGTCGCGGAGGAGGCGGTCGGAGCAGGCGGGGCCCCAGCCACCGGCCGCGTACGGCTCCGGCTCGCCGCCGCGCGCCCACTCCTCCAGGATCGGCGTCACCAGCGTCCACGCGGCCACCACCTCGTCCTCGCGCGCGAAGAGCGTCGCGTCGCCGACCATCGCGTCGAGCAGGAGGCGCTGGTAGGCCTCGGGAGATTCGCGCTGGAAGGCGCGGCTGTAGTCGAAGTCCATCGACACGGGACGCAGCTCGCCGCGCATCCCCGGCACCTTGGCCTCGAAGAAGAGGCTGATCCCCTCCTGCGGCTGGATCTTCAGCACCAGCGCGTTGGGCGCCGGCGTGTCGCCCTCCACGTTGTCGAGGATCGGGTGCGGCGCGGGGCGGAAGCGCACGACGACCTCGCTCACCTTCTTCTTCAGCCGCTTCCCCGTGCGCAGGTAGAAGGGGACGTCGGCCCAGCGCCAGTTGTCGATCCACACGCGCAGCGCCGCGAACGTCTCCGTGCGTGAATCCGGCGCGACGTTGGGCTCCTCGCGGTAGCCGGGCATCTCCCCGTCCTCCGAGCGCGCGTACTGGCCGCGCACCGCGTCGTGGTTCACGTCCTCGCCGCGGATGGGGCGGATGGAGCGCAGCACCTTCACCTTCTCGGTGCGGATGGAGTCCGCGTCGTAGCTCGCGGGCGCCTCCATGGCGACGAGGGCGAGCACCTGCAGGAGGTGGCTCTGCACCATGTCGCGGAGCGCGCCGGCCTTCTCGTAGTAGCCCGCGCGCTGCTCCACGCCGACGGTCTCCGCGACGGTGATCTCCACGTGGTCCACGTAGTTGCGGCTCCACACCGGCTCCCAGATCACGTTCCCGAAGCGGAAGACCAGGATGTTCTGCGTGGTCTCCTTCCCCAGGTAGTGGTCGATGCGGAAGATCTGCCGCTCGTCGAACACCCGGTGCAGGTCGTCGTTCAGCTTCCTGGCCGATTCCAGGTCGTGCCCGAACGGCTTCTCCACGATGATCCGGGTGAAGCACCTGTCCCGCGGGTCGCACACCATCCCCGCGCGCCCCAGCTGCTCGGCGACGAGCTCCATCACCCCCGGCGGGACGGCCAGGTAGTAGAGCCGGTTTCCGCCGCACCCGTGCTCCTCGTCCATCTCCTTCAGCCGCTGGTCCAGCGCGCGGAAGCCCGCGGGATCCTCGAAAACGGAGCCGACGTAGGCCAGATGGGGGGAGAAGCGCGCCCACTCCTCGTCGCTCGGCTTCGTGGCGAACTCGGCCAGCGCGTCGTGCATGCGCCGGCGGAACTCGCCGTCGTCCATCTTCTCGCGCGCGAAGCCGACGACGGCGAAGTGTTCGGGAAGGAGGCCGTCGCAGAAGAGCTTGTAGACGGCGGGCATCAGCTTGCGGCGCGTGAGGTCGCCCGTGGCGCCGAAGATGACCAGCGCCAGCGGCTGCGGCGTGCGCCCGCTCTTCATGGTCTTGCGCAGCGGCGTCTCCGCCGGCGCGCCCGAGGCCATGGTGACCTCGGTGGAGGAATTCGGGTCGCTCATCCGCCGACGTGCCCTCCGCCGCCCGCGGCCTTCACCGCGTGCCCGCCGAACTGGTTGCGTAGCGCGGCGATGACCTGCGCGCCGTAGCTCTGCTCCTGCCGCGAGCGGAAGCGCTGCAGCAGCGACAGGGTAATGACGGGCGCGGGGACGTCGAGGTCGAGCGCGGTCTGCACCGTCCACCGCCCCTCGCCGCTGTCGGCCACCCATCCCTTGATCGATTCGAGGTCCTGCCCCTCCGCGGCGTAGGCGCGCTCCAGCAGCTCCAGCAGCCAGGAGCGGACGACGCTGCCGTGGTTCCACAGCCCGGCGATGGCGCGCAGGTCGAGGGGATACTCGCTGGCGTGCATGATCTCGAACCCCTCGGCGTACGCCTGCAGCAGCCCGTACTCGATGCCGTTGTGCACCATCTTCACGAAGTGCCCGGCGCCGCTCGGGCCCACGTGGAGATAGCCGTCCTCCGGCGCGAGGGTGCGGAACGCCGGCTCGCAGATGGAGACGGCCTCGGGCGCGCCGCCGACCATCAGGCAGTAGCCCACCTTCAGCCCCCATACGCCGCCGCTGGTCCCCGCGTCGACGAAGTGGAGGCCGCGCTCCTCGAGCTCGGCCGCGCGGCGCTGGCTGTCGTGGAAGTTGGAGTTGCCGCCGTCGATCAGCACGTCGCCGGGGTGGAGGAGGGCGGCCAGCTTCTGCAGGGTGTCCTCGGTGGGCGCGCCGGCGGGGACCATCACCCAGACGACGCGGGGGGATTGGAGCGCCTGCGCCATCTCCTCGAGCGAGGCGACGGCGGTGGCGCCCTGGGCTTCGCCGACTTTCCGCGTGACCTCGGGGTCGCGGTCGAACACGACGACTTCGTGGCCGCCGCCGAGCAGGCGGGTGACCATGTTCCCGCCCATCTTCCCCAGCCCCACCATCCCGAGCCGCATGAGCCCCCTCCCGGTTTCGGTCCGCCGCGCAGCCACCGGCGCGGATGCGTGCAATTACGGGGCGCGTGGAGATGGGGGCAAGGGGATGCCAGGCCGGGTGTGACGGGCGATTGAAATCGCGGCAACAACGGCCCGAAGTCCGCCTTCGCGGACTCCCGCCCAAACATCTCCGCACACCAGCAGACGCGGGTGCGCGGAGATGTCTTTCTAAAAAACACCCTCCCCCCAGTCGGGTTTGGGGGGGGGGTCGCGCGAAGCGCGGGGAGGGGGGCCTCCGCGCGTGCGCCGCATCCAATCCAGGCCATCCGCGCAGATGTGATCCCCGACTTGTGATCCCCGTCCTTCGCTCAATCCTTCTCGCCGCCTTCGCCGTTGGGCGGGCGCGCGGGGCGCGGCGGGGGCGGCGGGGGGACGAAGCCGGCGCGGATCTCGGGGTGGCGGATCTCGCCGCCGAGGTTGGCGGTCCAGGCCATCATCCCGAAATCCACGAGCCCCATCAGCAGCGTCAGCACCGCCATCGCCCGCGCGGCGCCGCGCCGCCGGCGCATCAGCAGCAGCGTGATCAGCGCGGCCACGCCGAACGCCACCGCCACGTACGACGCCAGCTCGCCCGCCTCCTCGTGCGCGTGGATGATGCGCCGCGACACGCCCTCGATCCCCACGATGGTGTGCTCGGCGGGCTCGCCGGTCAGCTGCACGCCCCACGTGGCCGCGCCGATGATCACGCCCACGATCAGCCCCAGCCGCAGCACCTCCTCGCTCTTCCGCAGCAGCCCCCAGCCGATCAGCAGCGCCGCGAAGATGCTGCCGAACACCGGGATGTGGTTCACCAGCAGGTGGATGTGCGCAGGGTTCAGGTTCATCGATCCTCTCGATCCGCCGGGTTCCGTTTGCGATTTCCTCGCCGCCGCACCATGCACCGCCAGTGCCGCGACCCCCGCGGTGCGCGGTTCCGCGCGCTCACGCTACGGCGTAGATTGGCGGCCAGCAACCATCTTCATCCCCCGAGATCCCCATCCTCATGCGGCTGAACCGACTTCTTCCGCTCGCCGCGGCGCTCGCGGCCTGCTCGCAGGCCACCGTCGCCCGTACGCCGCCCATCATCCCCGACGCCACGGCCGGGAGCGCGGCGACCGCGGAGTCAGCGCACGCCCTCGACGCCGCCGCGGCCGACATGGTGCTGGTCAACGGCCGCGTCTTCGTCGCCGACAGCGCGAGCACCGTCGTCCAGGCGCTGGCGGTGCGTGACGGCAAGGTGATCGCGGCGGGGAGCGACGCGGAGGTTCGCGCACTGGCTAGCGTACGGACGCGCGTGGTCGACCTCGGCGGGAAGCTGGTGACGCCGGGGTTCAACGACGCGCACATCCACATCCCCGCGGGCGGCGGGTCGCTCCTCGCCGTCGACCTGCTGGGGACGACGAGCACGGCGGAGATCGAGCGCCGCGTGCGCGAGGCCGCCGCCCGCGCCGCGCCCGGCGAGTGGATCCTGGGGCGGGGATGGGACCAGACGCGCCTCCCCGCCGGAGAGCTCGGACCGGGCGGCTGGCCGACGAAGGAGGTGCTGGACCGTGCCGCGCCCGGCAATCCCGTCATCCTCACCCGCGTGGACGGCCACACCTCGTGGGTGAACTCCGCGGCGCTGCGCATCGCCGGCGTCACCCGCGCCACAGTCGCCCCGTCCGGCGGCGAGGTGGTGAAGGACCCGCGCACCGGCGAGCCGACGGGCATCCTCAAGGAGGACCCCGCGCGCAACCTGGTGACGACGAAGGT
>DASUYB010000157.1 GCA_036377595.1 Longimicrobium sp.
GAGTGCGTCGGATCCCGAGCGGACCCGACGCACTTTCGCACTCACGCACTTCCGCACTCACGCACTTCCGCACTCAGTAGATGTAGACCGGCGTGCCCACCGGGACGTGGTGGTACATCCACAGGATGTCGTCGCGGTGCATGCGCAGGCACCCGTGGCTGGCCGCGTCGCCCACCGAGTTGGGGTTGTCGGTGCCGTGGAAGTAGTAGCCGTCGTACATCTCCAGCTTGGCGGCGCCCAGCTTCCCGCGGTACTCGCGCTGCGGGCTTCCCCACGGCGGGATGATGACGTTGCCGCCGCGGATGGGCACCTGCCCTGCCGGGTACCCCGCCAGCGCGTTGGGCGGCGCGTTGCTCATGTCGATGATCCCCATCCCATTGCGCCGCGCGACCTCCACGTAGTGCCAGTTGGGCGGGATCCACACCGGGTCCAGCTCCTTGCTGGTGATGGCCATCTTCCCGCGCGGCGTCTGGAAGCGCTTGGTCACGCCGTCGATCACCACCGTCTTCCCCGAGCCGATGGCCACCGGCGCGCGGAAGATGGTGTCGTTCGCCTGGATGAACAGCACGCGCCGCTCGGCCAGCGACACCACCAGGTACGGCTTGTTCGCCGGCGCCAGCTCCTCCTCCTTCGCGGCCAGCCTGCGCTCGCGCGCGGCCACCTGCTGCGTGAGCTCGGCCTCCTTGCGCCGGACGAACTGCATCGAGCGCTCGTCGCGGTTGTACACCATCTCCGCCACGCGCCGCTCCAGCCGCGCGTCCACCGCGAACGCGCTCGTCGCCACGAACAACCCCGCGGCCACGAACACGCCCAGCAGCAGCGCGACGACCGTGCGCCGGTGGTCGTGCGCGATCCGGCGCAGCCGCCCGGGCGGCGTGTGGTCGCGCCGGTCCTCGATTCCCGTCCGTGTCAGCCTCGCCATGCTATCTCTCGCCTCCGCAACGGATTCCCGTCACCTGCTTTCGCACCCTCGCACTTCCGCACTTCCGCACTCAGTAGATGTACACCGGCGTGTCTTCCTTCACCGCGTCGAAGATGGCCACCAGGTCGCGCCGCTGGGCCATGAACCCCGCGGGGATCACGCCGTCCTTGAGCGGCCCGGCCTGGGGCTGGGTGTAGATCTCCGTCCCGTCGTCCAGGGTGATGACGTACGCGCCCATCCCGCCGTCCACGCGCCGCTCGGACTCGGGCGGCACGGGCTGGCCGCGGCTGACGTACACCCAGTCGGGGATCGTCACCGTCGGGTTCTGCTGCAGCCTGGTGATGTGGCGCTCGCCCAGCCCGCGCACGAAGCGCCACTGCCGCCCGTCCGGCGCGCGCACGATGGAGTCCGGCCCGATCACGAGCTTGGCGCGGCGCAGCGTGGCGCGTCCCTGCCGCAGCTCCAGCACCGAGTCCTTCAGCACCACGGCCAGGTGGCGCTTGTTGGTCTGCAGCGAGCGGACGCGCATGTCGCGCTGCAGCAAGGCCACCGCCAACTGCGTCCGCCGCTGGCGGTGCTCGAGCAGCTCGGCCTGCGTCTGCTTCTGCGCGGCCGACATCTGCCGCGTGATCTCCGCCGTCTGGCGGTTGTAGCGCGGGATGCGCATCGCCACGGCGCCCGCGGCCAGCACGAACACCGCGATCAGCGCCACCGATCCCCAGAAGAACGCCGGGTGCTCGCGCCTGAATCCCTCGCGCCGCGGAGCCGTTTCGTCAGTTGCCATGGTCGATGGTACGGTGAGTCGCCTGCCCCGATTGCGCCCGATGTTTTGCAAGAGGTGTTCCGCGGCGCTCCTAAGTCCCGCTGCGATTGAGGCTTAGAATCCAGGAGCCAGGATTCTCAAGGTCTCGCACGGGGTCATCGGAGTCATCGCAACGCTCTCCGTGGACCCCGATGGCGCCGTTGAGGCATCCAGATCTCGATCCAGACGCGCGGGAGTGGCGCGGCGAGCGGCGGCAGCGGATCTTCATCTCCCGAGGGACCACTGAAGACTTCACGGATGGGGGATGATGGAGCGGACGTTCTGGCGGCTGGGCGGGATCTTCGCGTTCGTGGCGGTGGCGGCGGGTGCGTTCGGCGCGCACGCGCTGCGCGGCCGCCTTCCCGCGGAGCTGCTGGCGGTGTTCGAGACGGGCGCGCGCTACCAGATGTACCACGCGCTCGCCCTGCTGGCGGTCGCCCTCGCCGCGGCGCGGACGCAGGCGAGGCCGGAGGCGCTGCGCGCGGCGGGATGGCTGTTCACCACGGGGATCCTGGTCTTCTCGGGCAGCCTGTACCTGCTGGCGCTCACCGGCGTCCGCGCCTGGGGCGCGGTGACGCCCATCGGCGGGCTCTGCTTCCTGGCGGGATGGATCGCGCTGGCGATGGGGGCGACCTCGCTCGTCTCCGCGCCGCGCGGGAGCTGAGATCCGCGGCTGTCCACGCGATGGGACGCTTTTGTCCGCGCGCGTGCACGGGGTTGGATGGGGGCGCATCCATCCCCCATCGCAAGTGATTGCAGCGGAACGTGTTGCGATTGCCGGTGTAGGGGCGCGCGGATTGCTCCCCGTGTGGAAACGGATGCTGTTTCGCCCTACGTCTTCTCGCCCGAAGGATCACACCATGAGACGCCTGGCTGTCCTCCTGTTGCCGGTGCTCGCGCTCGCCGCCTGCGTGCCGCCCGGCTACGGCCCCTATTCCGGCGGCGGACGGTATTCGAACTACGGCGGCGACCGCTGGTACGACGACTCCAGCATCCCCCTGGCCGCGCGCATCGTTCCCGACGGGCAGTGGTTCGCCATCGAGCTGAACCGCCCGGCGCACGTGGCCATGTTCGAGATCCTTCCCGGGCGCGGCGTGGCGCTGGTGTATCCCACCTACTCGCGCGAAGAGGCGTTCATGCCCTCGGGCTACTCGGCGCTGCGGCTGCCGGGCGCGCGGAGCTACGACTGGTACGACGCGTCGTACCGCGGCGGGCGCTACCTCAGCAGCGAGCCGCACGTGTACTTCCTGGTGGCCTCGCGCCAGCCGCTGCGCATCACCCGCTTCCAGCGCTCGCCCTTCGCGCTGCGCACGGTGCTGGGCTACAACTCGTACACGTCGCTCAACTACCGCACGGTGATGAACGACCTGGTGGGCGCCATCGTGCCGCCGCAGGGCGACGACGACTGGACGACCGACGTCTACACGGTGTGGCCGAGGTCGTACCGCCGCTCCGCGTACAGCAGTTACGAGGGCTACACGCGCGTCTACTGCGGCAACGGGTACTACGACCTCGTTCCGTGGGAGCTGTACAGCTTCGCCTGCCGCGGCTACAACCGCCGGCACGAGGGGCAGGTCAGCGGCGGCGGCAACGGCAACAACCCGCCCCCGGTGCGCGACACCACGCACGTGAACGTCCCCGGCCGGCGCCGCCCCGTGCCGACCGACAGCGTGGCGGCGGGCCCGGGCGGGGTGACCACCGCCGAGCCCGCCAACGGCGAGCGCCGCAGGCCCGAGCGACGGGCCCCCGAGCCGCGCCGCGAGGGGCCGCGCATGACCGACGACAGCCGCCCGCGCGTGGCGCCGGTCACCACCAGCGGCGACGACGACCGTCCCAGCCGCCCGGAGCCCCGCCGCGAGGAGCCGCCCCGCGAGAGCCCGCGCCAGGAGTCGCCGCGCGTGGAGCGTCCCGAGCCGCGCGCCGAGTCGCCGCGGGCCGAGCCCCGGAGCGAGCCGCGCTACGAGGCGCCGCGCAGCGAGCCGCGGTACTCGGCCCCGGCGCCGCCGCCACCTCCCCCGCCGCAGTCGCCGTCCACGGTGCGGCCCTCGGCTGAGCCGTAAGGGCAGGGAGATGGAGATGCGCCGCACCCGCCGGAGCCGTCCGGCGGGTGCGGCGCTTTTTCGTCCATGCGGTGTAAGTCTGCGCGCGTGATGGTGATGCGTCTCCGTCCGATCCCGATCTACCGAATCAGTCCCGCATGTCCCTGAACGTCATCGAATCCGAAGTCGTGGCCTGCCGCCGGTGCGAGCGGCTGGTGGAGTGGCGCGAGCGGATGGGGCGCGAGAAGCGCCGCATGTACCGCGACGAGGAGTACTGGGCGCGCCCGATCCCCGGCTTCGGGGACCCCGCGGCGCGGCTGCTGATCCTGGGCCTGGCACCCGCGGCGCACGGCGGCAACCGCACCGGCCGCGTCTTCACCGGCGACCGCAGCGGCGACTGGCTGTACGCGGCGCTGCATCGCGCGGGCTTCGCCAACCAGCCCACCAGCACGCACCGCGGCGACGGGCTGGCGCTCACGGACGTGTGGATCACCGCCGCGGTGAAGTGCGCGCCGCCGGACAACAAGCCGCTCCCCGACGAGCGCGACGCCTGCCTCCCGTTCGCCGCGGCGGAGCTGGCGGCGCTGCCCGGGCTGCGCGCGATCGTCTGCCTCGGGAAGTTCGCGTGGGATGCGGCGCTGCGCCTGCTGCGCGAGGCGGGGCACGACCTCCCCGCGCCGCTGCCGAAGTTCGGCCACGGCGCCGAGGCGCGCATCGGCGGGGGGCTGACGCTGATCGGGTCGTATCACCCCAGCCAGCAGAACACCTTCACCGGCCGCCTGACCGAGCCGATGCTCGACGCCGTCTTCGCCGCCGCGCGCCGGGCGATCGGCTGAGCCGCGGAGCGGACGAGCGAACGGGCCGCATCTTCCCCGGTGGGGGGAGATGCGGCCCGTCTCGTGGCGTGTCTCGCGGTCGTCAGAACCCGAGCTCCTGCCGGTCGATGGGAGCGCACTCGGGGCAGGTGTAGCGCGGCGGGCACGAGAACCGGCACGTGGGAATGCTGGCGTCGAACGCGCGCACCGTGCCCGCCTCGTCCGTCGCCTCCACGGTGGTGGGGAACGAGTCCACGCGGATGTCGTCGAGCTTCACTTTCATGGCCGCCTCTGGGGTGAGGGTGGAATTACCGGCCCGTTCCGGCCGGCGTGCGACCGCTACTGTACCGGGCACTCGGGACAGGTCTCGCGGCCGGGGCAGGTCGCCCGGCAGGTGATGAGCAGCAGCGACGCGTGCGCGTGCACGGTGCCGCGGCCCTCCGGCGCCGCGCCGGCCGTCGCGAACGAGTCGACGCGGATCTCCTCGAGCTTCAGCTTCATCGTTCCTCCTCGCATGAAGGTTCGCCCGCGAGCGCCGCACGTTCGGGGCCACGAAGATGCAATCTATGGTGTGGGGAGGGCGGCGAGTACCTGTTCCGTGGAGCGGATGCGGGCCAGGCGCGGGAAGATGGTGGTGAAGGCGAACGCGTGCGCCTCGGCGGAGAACGCGGCGGTCGCGTTCTCGACGATCACCTGCGCGTAGGCCAGCTCCATCGCGTTCCGCGCGGTCGACTCCACGCCGAAGTTCGTGGAGATGCCGCCGAGGACGATGGTGCGCACGCCGCGCCGGCGGAGCTGCAGCTCCAGGTCGGTGCCGTTGAAGGCGCCCCAGTTGCGCTTGGTGACGACGACGTCGCCGTCGCGTGGGCCCAGCTCGGGCACGATCTCGTCCCACCCGGGCGGGAGCGGCGGTACCGGCGGCGGGTCGTCGATGTCCGGCCGCAGCATGTCGCGCCCGTCCGGCGCGTAGCTCACGCGGACGAGGATCACCGGCGCGCCGGCGGCGCGGAAGCGCTCCGCCAGCCGCGCCGCGTTCGCCACCACCGCAGCGGACGAGTGCGGCGCCGTCTCGCGCGCCACGATCCCGCGCTGCAGGTCGATCAGCACCAGCGCCGTCGTCGCGGGATCGAGCCGCAGCAAATCATCCCCAGCCATCTTCATCTCTCTTCCCGAAGTGTGCCTGACCCGGAGCCTGGACCCATCGCCGGTGTCATCCTGAGGCTGAGGGAGGCGCCGCACCAAACCTGGGTTGCACCGAAAATTGGCGCCGACCGAAGGATCTACTCGCCCCACGGACGAAGCCTGCTCGAGCGAGCCGATCTTCAGCCCTCCCCTGCAAGATCCTTCGGGCGCGCAGGGATATCGTGCGACCTCGGCTTCAGTGCTCCGCGCCCTCAGGATGACACCGGGATCCGTGTCTCATCAGCCTCAATCAATCCCTCATCCCGTCGGCGAGGCCTGTCCATAGAGGAAGAAGCTCTCCGTCGCCCGCACGTCCGCGCGCCAGCCGAGCGCCTCGAGCTGCCGCTGCAAATCCCCCGTCTCGTAGAAGACCTTGTAGATGTGGAAGCGGCGGCCGTCGTTGAGCTTGCGCTCCAGCACCACGTCGCCCTCGTCCGATAGGCGATGGTCGGTGGCGGTGGAGAGCTCCGTGCGCAGCGAGTCGACGAAGAACACGCGGCCGCCGGGCGCCAGCGCGCCGCGCACCATCTCCCAGAACGCGGCGAAGCGCTCCGGCGGCACGTGCGAGAGCCAGAAGCTGAAGAACACCACGTCGTACGCGCCGTCCGGCCGCCAGGCGAAGATGTCGGCGCGCTCACGGCGGACGCGCCCGTCGTCCACGCGGCGCCGGTTCAGCTCCAGCACCTCCTCCGACGCGTCCACCGCCGTCACCTCGTCGGCCCAGCGGACCAGCTGCTCGGTCCACCACCCGGTGCCGCACGCCAGCTCCAGCACGCGCCCGGCGGGCCGGAACCCCTCCAGTGCCGCGCGCACCTCGTCGACCTCGGCGAACCAGCGCGCGCGGTGGTCGGGCCCACGGTCGTATCGCCCGGTCCGCTCGAACCACTCGTCGTACTCGCCCGCCCGGGCGCGGTAGTACTCCTTCTGCTGCTCGATCAGGTCGGCGTCCATCGCCACGCGCCCTCCTTTTGCGGGGATTCCCGGACGGTATCACCGGAGCCGAATCACCGCCAGCGCCGAGGGGAGATGGCGGAGATGGTCCAATCTCCACAGGGATGATTGATCCGCTGCGGTGGCCAATCGGTGGTTGTGTGCGGCTGCGTCTGCTGGTTTATTCACCTGCTCGACGATGGACGAAAGAGGTGGCGGGATGCTGGTTCAGGAGACAAAATCGTTGGTTAAGCCAAACATCTTCGCGGGCGCGCAGTTCGACCGCGCCGCCGGGCTGCGGCGCGACGCGGAGTGGATCGCGGAGCGGCTGGCGGATTCGGCGAGCCGCTTCGCGCCGGTGTGGCGGCTGAAGAACCTGTTCACGGCGGATGGAGAGCCGCGCGTCCGCTGGCTTTCGGCGCGCGAGGCGGCGCCGCTGCTGGGGGCGTCCACGCCCGTGTTCCTGGGGATGGACGACGGCGCGGCCCGCTTCGCCGTGGAGGTCGTGCACGAAGATCCCGCCGACGTGGCCGCGGCGGCGGGCGGCGAGTTCCAGGAGCTCCGCCGCCACGGCGCCGTCCTGCCACCGCGCGACGCGGGGCTGCTGGC
>DASUYB010000158.1 GCA_036377595.1 Longimicrobium sp.
CAGTGCGGGCACGGCTCACTCTGCTTCGTGCGTTGGCGCGCCATCTCCCTCTCCAGGCTTGGGGAAGCCAGCGAAACCCAGGCGCGAGAAGCTATCTGTTCGATTCGTCCATGTCAAAGGGAGTCACTACCGATCTATAACTGCGTCGGCACGCGATTCAGTCGGACGCACCAACACTTCCTCCGGACTTGGTATAACCGCGGGAGATGGAGATGACGAGACGCCGGCAGCCTCCGCGCTGCCGGCGTCTTCGTTCTTCGGCTTCGATGAGCGGGGATCAGGGGGAGGGATGGGGGAGGGAGACCGCGGCGTGGGCAATGGCTTCGGCTCACCGCGCTGAGTTCTCCCCCGCCCCTGCGCAGCGGGGGAGGGGGTCGGGGGGAAGGGGCCCTCCGCGGCCGCACGAGAGCCGGCTCGAGGGTATAATCGCTTCCCCCCTCAATCGCTGTACACGTTGCGAGACCTGGGGCAATCGGCCATGTACCACCGCCCCCCGATCGCGCGCAGGTTGCGGCAGTCGAAGGGGATGGCGCCCGCGACGCCGTCCGCGTAGAACAGCGACGGCTCGAACACCCCGTCGGTGTGGAACACCAGTCCGCCGTCCACCGGCCGCGGGCTGGTGAGGCGGTGCGCGAGCAGGTCGCGCAGGAGCACGCCATCGTCGAGCAGTGGATTCATGGGCACGTCCGGCGGGGTGAATGCGCGAACGCGCGCGGCCAGCGCATCCAGCTCCGTCGCATGGGAGGAGACGTACGCCTCCGTCCCCGCGCGCGCGGCCGGCTCCAGCAGTGCGATCCCACCCGCGAACACGGCGGCGGCCAGAAGCATCGCCTTCACGTCGTCGCGCTCGCGCGTGGTGACGGCGCAGACGAACATCGCCAGTGCGCCCGCCGGGAACAGGATCATGAACGAGATCGCCAGTCCCAGGAACTCCCACCCGTGCAGCCAGGGCGAGGCGGCCGCGCTCGCCACCGGCAGCAGCCCGCCGATGACGCACGCGGTCGCGCCCCCGGTGCGCACCCGGCGAAGGTGGTCTTCGCGCTCGCCGGGGCGCGCGGTGAGCTGCTGCGGCGCGTCCGGGGGAACGATCGCCAGTGCCGGCGCGGCGGCGGGCGCGCTCACGAACGCCCCGCCGGCGCGGGGCAGGCGGAGCGCAGCTCGGCCTCGCGCGCCTTCACCGCCGCCACGGCGCGCGAGCGGCCCAGGCTCCACGCGCGCCAGTCCTCGCCAGCGCCGCTCCACGCGCCCAGCAGCCTCGACGCGACCGTGCAGCGCCCGTCCGCCGGCACGGCGTCCAGCCGCCGCAGCAGCGCGGGAACGGCGTCGCCGCTGAGCGAGGCGGCGTACAGCGCGTCGAAGCGCACCGGCGAGGCGTGGCGCGCGGCGTTCACCCGCACGATCAGCGCGTCGGGATTCGCCACGTGCAGCAGCACCACCGTCTCCACCGCCGCCGTCAGCGCGCCGAAGGCGAAGCGCTCGCGCCGGCCGCGCAGCACCGTCCAGCCGAACCATGCGAACACCGCCGTCAGCCAGAGCATGAACGCGGTGGTGTACACGCGCAGCTCGGTCAGCCCGTACGCGCTCAGGTACAATCCCATCCGGTGCAGCGCCGAGGCGATGATCACGAACACCAGCGCCACCATCGCCCCCGCGGCCACGCGGAAGATGCGCTCGGCACGCGGCTCCTGCTTCCGCAGCAGCCAGTGCATCCCCATCAGCAGCGGCAGCGCCAGCCCGGCCACCGCGCACAGCTCGAAGAACCCGCGCCGCGCGTAGGCGCTGAAGGTGGCCGTCCCCGGCGCCACCAGGTCGGCGTAGCTGCCGAAGAAGTGCGGCAGCTGCACGACCACGAAGGTGAGGAAGAGCGCGTCCAGCAGCCCCAGCACCGTCGCGATCTCCACGATCCCCAGCGACGGCGCGGGGAGCGGCGGCGGCGCGACGGTCCCCGCCGGGAGCTGCGGCGCGGCCTGGGGACGGAGCACCAGTCCCCGCAGCACCCCCGCCGCCAGCCACGCAAAGAGAAGCGCGAGCAGGAGATGCGAGGTCGCCAGCGGCACGTCGAGGCTGAAGGTGGAGGTGACGAGCGAGTCGAACGCCGCGTCCGCCGCCACCAGCAGCGAGCCGAACAGCAGGAGCAGGGGGATGGCGATGGCGATGCCGCGCGCGGCCGCCAGCGCGTGGCGCGTCCACCCCTCGCGCGGGAGCTCGCGCCAGCGCACGTCGCTCGAGACGAGGAGCCCGGCGCCGAAGACGGCCATGAACATCGCCTCCAGCAGCCCCGCGCCGTAGCGCGCCAGCCCGGCGACGCGGACGCTGCCGCCGCGCGCGTGGTAGACCGCGAGCCCCAGGATCACGCACAGCGCGGTCAGGTCGAGCGCCTTCAGCGCCGGCGAGTCGCGCCACGCCATCAGCGCGGCCACGGTGAGCGCGACCGGCATCCACCCCGCGTACGCGTCGTCCGTCTCCGTCCACCGCTGCAGCGCGGCGGCGGCGGCCACGAGCGCGATCACCCACAGCGTCACGTTGGCGCCCCACGGGATCGGCCGCAGCAGCGCGTCGCCGAGCACGCCCAGCGCCAGCGCCGCGCCGGTGACGCCCAGGCCGTGGCGGGTGCGCGGGCTCAGCGGCAGCCGCTCGGTGGCCGCGACGGCGGGAAGGGTCGATTCGCTCATGCGACGGATGCCTCCTGCGCGCGCCCCGGCTTCACGGAGCGCGGGGTGATGGGGATGACGCCGCGCTCCTCGCCCGTGTCGGGGAACGAGCCGCGGCCGAAGAAGACGTGCGATGCCAGCGGCCGCAGCAGCGGCGACCGCAGCGCCGCGCACGCGAGCTCGGCGGCCAGGGGAGACCGCACCGCGGAGAGGACGCGGCGCATCGCCAGGCGCGAGCGGAAGCGGCGGCGGAACGCGTTCCCCGCGTACGGCGCCAGCGCGGCGGGATTTCCCGTCTCCAGGAAGTCGCCCGTGACGCGCGCGGCCAGGGCGGAAAGGCGGATGCAGGGATCCAGTCCCCCCGCGGTCAGGGGGGAGACGGCGCCGGCCGCATCGCCCACCAGCAGCCCGCGGGTCGACGCGATGCGCGGGAGCACGCCGCCCACGGGGATGCGTCCGCCGCGCCGCTCGTCCGCGATCATCCCACGTAGCCCGAAGCGGTCCTGCACGCGCTCGCGGAAGCGGCGCAGCGCCTCGGCGGGGCGGAAGCGCGCCGCGTAGCCGCCCACGCCCAGGTGCACCTCCTCGCCGTCCGCGACCACCCAGGCGAGGTAGCCGGGCGCCAGCCCGGGATCGATCCAGCAGTGGAAGCACGGCGGCCCGTCCGTGGTTACGCGGAACACCTCCTCCACGCCGACGATCCACTCGCGATTCTCGGAGAGCCCCAGCGCGGAGGCCACGCGCGAGCTCGCCCCGTCCGCGCCGACGACGAAGCGCGCGCGGACGCTCCATCCCCGCGAACCGGTCTCCAGCAGGACGATGCTGTGCGTCCCGTCGTCCAGCACCCCCGCGAAGCGGGTCCCCGGCGCCCACGCCACGCCCGCGGCGGCGCACGCGTCCAGCATCCGCCCGTAGAGCGCGCCCATCCGGCCCACGCGGAACTCCGTCGCCGCGCTCTCCAGCGGCAGCGCGCGGCCGCGCGGCGAGTAGAGCACCACGTGGCGCACGGGCGGGCCGAGGCAGTCGTCGGACAGGTCGAAGTCCTCCAGCGTGCGGCGGACGAAGATCCCCGTCGTGTGCACCGCGCGGTCGAGCGCCGTCTTCTGGTCGGCGAGGAGGACGCGCAGGCCGCGCTCCGCCAGCCGTCGCGCCGTCTCCAGCCCCGCCAGCCCGGCGCCGATCACCACCACGTCGTAGTCGCTCACCCCCCTCCCCTCCCGTCTCGGATCGACTGAAGAAGTCTGAAATCAGATCCGGAGGACGCGCTGGTGCGGCTCACCGGATCGCGTGCGGACGCGGTTATAGATCCTTCGGCCTGCAACCTTCTTGTGCAGACGCTGGTTGCGGTCTGGCCGGCCTCAGGATGACGTCGGTGCACTGCGCACGGCACTCCCGCACTTCGCACTTCCGCACTTCCGCACTCACGCACTCTTCTCCATCACCCGCCCGAAGCGGCGCTCGCGGCGATGGAACTCGGCCACGGCCTCGCCCAGCGCGCCGGCGTCGAAGTCCGGCCACATGCGCGGGGTGAAGTGCAGCTCAGCGTACGCGCACTCCCAGAGCAGGAAGTCGCTCAGGCGCTGCTCGCCGCCGCTGCGGATCAGCAGGTCGACGTCGGGCGCCGGCTCGCCCGCGCCCACCGCGGCACCCAGATGGGCGGCGAACTCATCGCGCGTCGTCTCGCGGCCCGCGGCGAGGGCGGCGGCGCGGAGGATGGCGTCGCGCGCGGAATAGTCGATCGCCAGGCGGAGATGGAGCCGCCCGCCGCCCGCCGTCGCCTCCTCCGCGCCGGCGATGGCGCGCGCCAGCACGTCCGGCAGCCGGTCGCGCCGGCCGATCACGGTCAGCCGCACGCCGTTCTCGATCAGCTTCGCGGTCTCGCTGGCGAGGTAGGAGCGGAAGAGGCGCATCAGCGCGCCCACCTCGCGCGGCGGACGCTGCCAGTTGTCGGAGCTGAACGCGTACAGCGTCAGCGTTCCGACGCCCAGCCCGGGCGACGCCTCGACCACGCGCCGCACCGCCCTGGCGCCCGCGCGGTGCCCGGCCACGCGGGGAAGGCCGCGCGCGTTGGCCCAGCGCCCGTTGCCGTCCATGATCATCGCGACGTGCAGCCCGCCCCGTCCCAGACCCAAAGTGCTCTGCATCGCAAAGTATCCGGTCAAAAAAATATGGCGATCCACCCGTCAGCGGTCGCGGACGGCCTGGATGATCGCCTCCATGTGGTTGAGGTACGCCTCCAGGGCGCCGCGCCCGGCGTCGGTCAGCCGGAACTCGGTGCGGGGGACGCGCCCCTCGAACTTCTTGGTGCACTCCACGTAGCCGGCCTCCTCGAGCTTGCGGGCGTGCACGCTCAGGTTGCCGTCGGTGAGCCCCATCATGTCCTTGAGCTCGTTGAACGCCAGCGACTCGTTGACCGCCAGCGCGCTCACGATCCCCAGGCGCACGCGCTCGTGGATCAGCCGGTCGAGCTCGGGCGCCCCCGCCTCGGCGCCCCCGGCAACGCTGCGCAGCGGGTCGGCCGCCGTCCTGCGTGCCGCGTCAGCCACCGTACCTCCTTGCGATCACGGTTCCGAACACCACGTGCAGGCCGCCGAACCCCGCGGCCATGAACGCGTCGCCCCACCCGGCGGGCGCCAGCAGCGCGGCGGCGCCCACCACCATGGTGCTGAAGCCCATCACCGGCACCACGCGCACCGAGTTGGTGCCCGCGGTCACGATCCCCGCGCCGTACAGCAGCAGCCACATCCCGGGCAGCATCCCCGTCATCCCCGCGCGGAACAGCACCAGCGTGAGGAACGCGCCCGCGGCCAGCGGCGGGGCCAGCGAGAGCACGAACTTGCGCCCGGGGCCGGAGCGGATCGGCTCGCCCATCGCCCGCGCCTTCATGGCGGTGGTCACCACGCCGATCCCCATCGACACGACGGCCGCGATGACCCACGTCGCCAGCCACATCTCGGGGCTGGATTGGCTCGACGCCAGCCATGCGGCCAGCGCGCCGGCGATGCCGATCACCACCTGTCCCCACCCGGACACGGCGGTGAAGCTCCCCGCGCGCTCCATCGTCTGCCGGATGAAGCGGAGGTTGTCCATCGCGCGCTCGTGCAGCTCGAGCGGCGGTTCCTCCGGAGGCCTGCGGAACGGGATGATCTTCGCCATGTCACGGATGATGGGGTGCATGTCCGCGTCTGTCAAGTGCTTTGCGATGTAAAGCAGAATGTGTGCCGCGGAATCCCCGCTCCAGAGGGGATGGTGGAGATGGAAATCGGTGGGGATGGAAATCGGTGGAGGATATGCGAGTGAACTCGCGGCTACAACGACGCACAGTCCGCCTTCGCGGACTTCGTTCGTCGCGAGCTCCGTAGCGGCGAATTGCGCCGGCGTCCGCAGTCCGCGAAGGCGGACTTCGTGTGGTTGTAGCCGCGACTTCAGTCGCACTCTCCTTCCGGAAGGCGGCCCTATCGCACGGCGCCCGCGCTCACCAGCACGCCCCAGCCGGGCGAGAAGTCGGTGTAGCCGCGCACGACCTCGGCGCGGAGGTATTCGCGGCGGCCGATGCGGAGGCCGGCGCGCACCTCGCCGAGCGATTCGTTGCCGCGGATCTCGTGGTGGCCGGCGCCGACCTGCTGGCCGAGGACGGTGATCGCGGGGACGACAAGCCCGACATCGTACTCGGCCTTCACCGCGTAGACGAGGAGATCGTCCTGCTCGAAGTCCGGGTCGCGGGTGCCGAAGATCCCCACGCCTGCCTCCGCCTGCACCGCGACGGATCCGCGACGCGCCCGACCGCCGATGGTGGCGAAGAAGTCGGTGGCGTCGCGGTCCAGGCCCACGCGGTTGTCCGTCGTCGGCAGGCGCGCGCCGAAGCGCAGGACGGCGGCCACCGGCGCGCGCTCCCCCGTCAGCCGCACCGCCGTGGCGATGCGGTAGTCGCCCGCGTCGTGGCGGCGGCCGTCCGCATCCGGCGCCACCTCCGGCTCCGGCGCCGCGAAGGCGCGCTCGTCGCGAAAGATGCGCTGTACGGTGCCGCCGGCTTCGATCACCACGCGGCCGGTGCGCCACGCCGCGCGGAAGTTGCCCGCCTCCCACAGCGTCCCCTCCGTCCCCGCGAGCGAGGCGCGCTGGTCGGAGAGCCACCCGCCGCCGACCTCGCCCATCACCACACCTTCGCCGTCGAGCAGCCGCCAGTCGAACGCGTCGAGGGGGCGCAGCTGGGCGGATGTGGAGTGAGGGATCAAGCAGAGGAAAATGGCGAGCGCCAGATACCTTCCGACCTTCGCCATCACGCAGTACTCCCGAGCTTCTCCTGGACCGTTGTCCACAGGCGATCGCAATGCGGTGCGCGCGCCCTCACCTTCGCAGGATCGAGCCGCTCCAGGAGCAGCGGCGAGTGGCGCATCTTGTGGTACTCGCCCTTCCGTGTGGCTCGCGTGGCCTTTGCGAGTGCCGCCATGATCGCGGACTTCTCGATCTGCTCGACCTTCTGGTTCTTCGGCAGCGCGGCGCCGGCAAAGCCCTGGCCGTAGAAGTCGGCGAGAACCTTGGAATCGGCGAGGAACCAGCTCTCCATCACCTGCACCATCAACTGGCACTGATCGTCACCAACGTGGGAGAGATCCCACTCGTCACCGGGCGGCGGCGCCTGCAGGTGAGCGCGCGGCGAACCCTCCACCGGGCGCTCGGCATCGACGAGAAGCAGGTTGAAGGCGTCGGGATGCGTCTTCAGCGCAAGGAGAAAATCCTCGTACGTCTGATTGCGGGAGCCGCACAGGATGATCTGCCACCGGACACGACGGCTGCGCGCCTGCGCGTTCAGCTCGCCAAGAAACGTGGCGAATGCCTGACGCAGGCGCGCCTTTCCCTCCTTATCCCCGCCGCCCTCGATGTACAGACGGATCTCCGTCACCACCGCGTGCCCCCGATCTCGCCCATCCGCCAGATCTCGCCGAGCGAGTAGCGGTTCAACCACTCGGAGAGCGCTTCCTTGTCCAGTCGCCGAAGCTGCGTGCCCTCGTCGCTCGGCTCGCAAACGACGATGGATTCGGGAACTTCGGAGAGTGCGGAGACCAGCGCATCCGAGTGGGTAGTGACGATCAGCTGCGTGCGCTGCGACGCGTCGAGCAGCAGTTCCGCGATGGTCGGCAGGATGTCTGGATGCAGCCCCAGCTCCGGCTCTTCGATGCACACGATCGGTGGCGGCGACGGATGGCAGAGGATGGCGAGCAGCGACAGGTAGCGCAGGGTGCCGTCGGAAAGACGTGTGGCGGGCACCAGCACATCTTGTGCTTCCTCGATGAATAGCTGGGCGGTTCCAGCATAAAGCTTGACGGAGATGTGCTGGGCGCCTGCATAGAATCGCTGAAGGAAACCGAGCAACCTGCTGCGTATGCTCGAGCGCTGGAGCATGTCGTTCAGTACCAGCGCGAGGTTGCTTGCGTCGGGCAGGAGAAAGTCGACCGGCAGATCAGCCGGTTGTGGCGCACGAGCCTTGGTTCGGGATCCGAATCGCCACTCCCGAAACACGCTGATCCTCCCGAAGAGGCCGGCGAGATAGGTCAACTCGGGGTACAGCTCGGGGTCGCGCCGTTGTGAAAGAATCGACTGCTCGCGCGAGAGCCCTGGCACCCGAACAGGGGGCGCGCTCGGAAGCCCTCCGCGACGGACGATTGCTGCATCCCCGTCGTCCTGTGTGTACAGGACAACGCCGGCCGGATCGACGATCCGCACGATCTCCTCGAACTTCACGTATGGACGGAAATCACGAGGTTCGACGTTGATCGAATAGTCCAGGATGCTCTCGTCCGACGGATTGGAGACCCGGGCTTCCACCCAGAAACCGTCCGCTGCCGAGTTCTTTCGAAGGTACTCCCCCGCCCCGCCACCCTCCCGAATGGCCGCATCAAAATCGCCCTGCGCGGCGCGTAACATGACCAGTGCCTCGATCAAGTTCGACTTGCCGGAGGCATTCGGCCCGATCAGCACGTTGAGCGGCAGCAGCTCGATCTCGGGGGCGGGAGACCCGTACGAGAGGAAGTTCTCAAGGGTGAGACTCAGGATCGAGCGCTTGCCGTTCATTGCGGAGGCGGCGGTGGAGCAGTGTGGATATTAGAATCCATTAAGAATGCCGGTGATGGGCGAATTCGGCAATCAAAAGCTACGGATCGCCCAGCCCACGGATGATCCACCGTCCCAGGTTCGGCAGCACGCCGCACGCCCGCGTCAGCACCTCGTCCGGGTAGCCGAGCGCGCGCTTGATGGATACGTCGCGCTGGATGGTGTTCTTCTCGCGCTCCAGCGACACCACGCGGCGGCGGCCGAGCTGCTGCAGGTAGTAAAACGCGTTGGTCGGCACCGGCCAGTCGCTGCCGTGCAGCGTCCTCGCGACCAGCTCCGCATCGCCCGCGAAGCGCGGCAGGTGCTGGAAGCGCGACAGGTTCGAGATCCCCGAGTTGTCCACCCACAGCCGCGGGAACTCGCGCAGCCACTCCTTCAGCAGCGGCACCTGGTCCTCGTCGCGCGCGTAGGCCACGGGCGCGGCGGTGTGCGCCACGATCACCGTTACCCCCGCGCGCAGCGGGCGCTCCAGCAGCCGCAGGTCCTTCAGCCGCGCGTCCACCTGCGCGAAGGTGTTCTCGCTCCCCCCGCTGTGCACCAGCAGCGGGATCCCCGTCTCCGCCAGCCGCGCGTAGAAGGGATCGACCGCGGCGTCGGACGGGTCGATGCGCTGCGTCGCGGGGAGCCACTTGATCAGCACGGCGCCGCCCTCGACGCACTCCTCCAGCCGCTCCAGCGCGTCGCCGCAGTGGGGATTGACCGACGGGCCGGGGAGCAGCTCGGGATGGCGGCGGCACACCTCGAATACCCACGCGGGGGGCACGATCATCTGCGACAGCGACTCGTCCAGCTCGCCGCGCTCGTCGTACACGCCATCGAAGCCCAGCGCCACCGCGTGGTCGATCTCGCTCGCGCGCACCTTCTCCGCCAGCCGCGCCGCCCAGTCCTCGTCGAAGCTCTTCTGCAGCTGCTCCTCGGTGATCCCCTGCATCCACCGCAGCACGCGGAAGGTCAGCCGCTTCCGCAGCTTCGGCGACACCCAGCAGCGCGAATCGTTCGTGCCCACCCCCGAGAGATGGGTGTGGACATCGAGCTTCACGGGGGGATGAAGCGGGGCGAGGTCGTTCACGATTCAGGATCAGGAGGGGAGTGCCCAGTGCCCAGTGTCCAGCGATGAGGTTCCTGGGCACTGGGCACTTGGCACTGGGCACTCGGGAGGTGCGCGTCGATCCACTCCGCCGCGGCGGCGACGGCGTCCGGCGCGAAGGCGGTGCTCCAGTGCGTGGCGCGGGGGATCTCGATCAGCCGGGATGATGGCATCCGCGCGGCGAGGGCGCGGCCCTGCTCGGCGGGGACGAGGCGGTCCGCGGCGCCGTAGACGAGCAGCACCGGCGCGCGGATCTCCCCCACCGTCTTCGGGAGATCGAGGCGGGCGAGCAGCTCGCGGATCGCATCGACGTACGCGAAGGGCGCGCCGGGCTGGGCCGCGCCGCGGATCGGATACGCGCGGCGCTTGAGCGGGCCGACGGCGGGGACGGTGCCCCACAGGCCGTAGTGCTCGCGCTGCTCCAGCGTCTCCGCGCGCAGGAAGCCGCCCAGCTCGCTCATCGCCACGCGCGCGCCGAGGGAGACGGTGACGGGGGCGGAGACCGCGATCGCCGAGGCGGCGTGCGGCACGGCGGCCGTCCCCAGCGCGTGCAGCACCAGCGATCCCCCGAACGAATGGCCGAGGAGATGGAGCGGAAGCCCGGGCCGCCCGCGCTCCGCCATCTCCACCGCCGCGCGGACGGCGGACGGGACGATCTCCGGCGCGAAGACGGTGGTGCTCGACGCGCCGTGGCCGTCGACGTCGAACGAGAACACCTCCACGCCGCGGCGGACGAGCGCCTTGAACAGCGCCATCTGCGGATACAGCGCATCGTTCCCCGCGCCGTGCGCCGCCACGACGCGCGCCCGCGGCTCCCGCGGGACGAGGCGCCACGCCTCCACCTGGCCGCGCGCGGCGGGGCGGCGGTAGTGGACGCGCTCCAGCGTGGCGCGCTCCTCGCCCATCCACTCCGCCAATCGCCGAATGCACGCGCGCGGCGGCATCTACGCCTTCCGCGCCGCGCCGGCGGCGGCCTGGCTCACGTCGCCGCCCATCCACCCGCGCTCGTCCTCGGCCGCCCGGTTGCCGGCCTCGTGCGCCGCCCGCACGTCGGCCGCGGGGATCCTCTCGTGCGCGTGGTACCCTTCAGGCCGCAGGTCGGGCGACACCTCGCCGGTGATCAGCCGCGCGCCGCGCTGCCAGGTCAGGTAGCTCCACGCCCACTCGATGAACACCGACACGCGGTTGCGGAAGCCGATCAGCGACATCACGTGGATGAACAGCCACGCCATCCACGCCAGCCACCCCTTCATCCGCACCGACGGCCGGGGGACCTGCAGCACCGCCGCGCGCCGGCCGATCGTGGCCATGCTCCCCTTGTCGCGGTAGCGGAAGACGGTCCGCGGCTGCCCCCGCAGGTCGCGCGCGATGTTCCGCGCCGCCGTCCGCCCCATCTGCATCGCCACCTGCGCCACGCCGGGGAGCGGCTTCCCATCCTCGCCGTTCAGCGCGGCCAGGTCGCCGATCACGAACACGCGCGGGTCGCCAGGAAGCGACAGGTCGGCCTGGATCACCACGCGGCCGACGCGGTCCGTCTCCGCGTCCAGCCGCTTCCCCAGGGGAGACGCCGTCACCCCCGCGGCCCACACCACGTTGCGCGCGGGGATGAACTCGTCGCCCACGTACACGCCATTCTCGTCCACCTTCGTCACGATGGAGTCCAGCCGCACGGTGACGCCGATGCGCTCCAGCGCGCGCCGCGCGTAGGCGGAGAGGTCGGGGTGATACGCGGCCAGGACGCGCGGGCCGCCCTCGATCAGGATGATGCGCGCGGTGGACGGGTCGATGTGGCGGAAGTCGCGCACCAGCGACTTGCGCGCGATCTCCGTCATCGCCCCCGCCATCTCCACCCCCGTCGGGCCCGCGCCGACCACGACGAAGGTGAGCAGCGCGCGCCGCTCCTCCGCGTCGTCCGTCTGCTCCGCCGCCTCGAAGGCCAGGAGGAAGCGGCGGCGGATCTCCGTGGCGTCCTCCACCGTCTTCAGCCCCGGCGCGATCGGCTCCCACTCCGGGTGGCCGAAGTAGGCGTGCGTGGCCCCGGTGGCGACGATCAGGTAGTCGTACGGCACGCGCTGGCCGTCGGCCAGCAGGAGCTGGCGGGCGGCGCGGTCCACGTCCACCACCTCGCCCATCAGCACCTCGGCGTTGCGCTGCCGGCGCAGCACGCTGCGGATGGGCGCCGCGATGTCGGCGGGTGAGAGCGCGGCGGTGGCCACCTGGTACAGCAGCGGCTGGAAGAGGTGGTGGTTGCGGCGGTCGACCAGCGTCACCGTCACCGGCGCGCGGCGGAGCGCGCGCGCCGCCCACAATCCCCCGAAGCCGCCGCCGACCACCACCACGTTCGGCACCGCCATCACCCGTGTCGCCACGAATCTCCCTCCCCTGGGCCGAGGTGCGTTCCCGTGCCGAAGATACCCAACCCGTGCCGCCCGGGGAACACTCGACAGACAGTTGACGCGAGGGGAGCGCGGCAACAGCTTCGGGGGCCACAATCCGGTCGCAAACAGATGACGGGAGCGGGAATTGAGCGGGACGATCCAGCGCTACGGCCTTGCGCCGCCCAACGAGGAAGACGCCTTGACGATGCTCGCGCGGGTGATGGGGGTGGATGGGGCGACGAAGGCGTGGCTGCGCGCCTGCCGGGCGGCCGGCGTGTCGCGCGACGGCGTGCATCGTCTTTCGCCCGAGGAGCTGCTGCGCATCGCCGAGCAGCTGGTGCGGGGAGAAGGCGCGGAGCGGGCCGTGGGCACCTCGCTGGCCGTGCGCTCGCGCACCTGGCTGCTGCTGAACCGCGAGCACGCGGGAGGTGCGCTGTGACCGCGCCGCACACGCCCGCCCTGCCGAAGGACGAGTTCGCCGACCCCGCGCGGGTCGAGGAGATCGTGGAGCTGGGCCTCCTTTCCCCCGAGGTCGACGCCATCCTGCAGGCCACGGCGGAAGAGGCCGCGGCGCGCCTGGACCTGCCGATGTCGATGGTGACGGTGGTGCTCGACGAGGCGCAGTTCTTCGCGGCGCACCACGGCTTGAGCGGGTGGATGGCCGAGTCGCGGGGGACGCCGGTGGAGTGGAGCTTCTGCGCGCACGCCGTGGCCGGCCGCGAGCCCTTCGTCGTCGAGGATGCCACGACACACCCCGTCGTGCGCGACAACCCGCTGGTGATGCACGAGAACCTGCGCTGCTACGCCGGGATCCCGCTGGTCACCTCGCGCGGCCATGCGATCGGCACCCTGTGCGTGGCCGGCACCGAGGCCCGCACCTTCAGCGCGGCGGACCTGGACGCGCTGCGCGGACTCGCGCGGAAGGCGGTGGAGCGGATCGAGGCGCGGCGGGGAGAGACGGGCGAATAAATTCGCGGCAACAACCACACGAAGTCCGCCTTCGCGGACTACAGACGACGGTGCATCCGATGCCGCGGTGCTCGCGGCCTGGTCTGGTGTGATGTCCCGTTGCGCGGACCTGGATCTCGACCGCACCGAAGCCTGTAGTCCCCGCAGGGGGACTTCGTGTAGTTGTAGCCGCGAGGCCGCGAGTTTATCCGCCCCGTTCCTTTCCCCTCATCTCCAACCCTCCATCCATTCCACAAACTCCTCCATCCCGAAGCGCCAGTTCGCCTCGAGCAGCGACACGGCGGCGTCCACGTCGCCGCGCTCCAGCGCGCGGGCGATGTCGTCGTGGGCGCGGGTGGAGACGTGGATGTGCCCGGAGCTCTGCATGTACGCGTACTCGTAGCGCCGCACCACGGCCTTCACGCTGGCGATCAGCTCCAGCAGCCGCCCGTTGGGGCACCCGCTCACCATCGCCGCGTGCCAGGCCACGTCCAGGTCGATGCGCCGCTCGGGATCGTCGCCCGCTTCGGCCAGCTCGCGGTTGATGCGGTCCATCTCCGCCACCGTCTCCCGCTCCGGCGGCGGCGACAGGCGCAGCGCCAGCACCTCCAGCGTCCACAGGATCGGGTAGGTCTCGCGCACCTCGGCCAGTGACAGCGGCTTGACGAAGAAGCCGCGCCCCACGTCCACCTCCAGGAACCCCTCGCGCTCCAGCCGCAGCAGCGCCTCGCGCACGGGGGTGCGGCTGACGCCCAGCTCCTGCGCCATCACCGAGTCGCTGATGCGCGACCCGGGCGGCAGCTCCTCGCGGAGGATGCGGTCGACCACGGCGCGGTGCACCTGCTCGCGGAGCGGAACACGGGTGATGGTCATCAACGGGTCGGGCGATGGGTCTGGCGCGCGGCGTCCATGGTCGGCGTGACGGCGGCGCGGGGTGGGGTCCGCGGACAACATCGGCGTCACTTCTCGCCTTTGCAACGGGCGACGGGCGCAGTGCGGCGCGTTGTGGGCCATCGTGGCGCGACCGTGACGGAGAGGACGGCGCCCGGTAGATTCCCTCTCCGACCGTTCCCGCTCCATCGGCCATCCCCCGAGATCGATGCCACGGTCCCCGTCCGCCGCGGGGCGCGAGATCAGCGCCTCGCACCGCATGATGCAGGTCACCGAGCGCGAGCTGCAGCGCATCCTGCTCGACATCCACGACGGGCCGGTGCAGCACATGTACGCCGCGCTCAGCCAGTTGGACCTCCTCCGCCGCGCGCTGGACGCCTCGGGCGTGCGCGAGCCCGAGATCTCCGAGCGTACCGAGCGCATCCGCGTCCTCCTCGAAGGCGGGCTCAACGAAGTGCGCTCCTTCATCGGCGCCTTCCGTCCGCCCGAGTTCGAGGCGCGCGGGCTGGTGACGCTGCTCGAGGGGCTGGCGCTGCAGCACGAGGCGATGACGGACACGGAGATCGAGCTGGAGGTGCGCGCCCCGCTTCCCGACGTGCCGCTGCCGGTGAAGATCGGGCTCTACCGCGTGCTGCAGGAGGGGCTCAGCAACGCCTACCGACACGGCGGGGCGAATCGGGTGGTGGTGCGCCTGCGCCGCGTGGTCCGCCGCGGCGAGCCGCGACTGCGGATGAGCGTGAGCGACAACGGGCAGGGCTTCGACGCGCGCACCGTTCCGGTCGAGGACCACTACGGGCTGCAGGGGATGCGCGACCGGGTGGAGATGATCGGCGGGCGCTTCCGGCTGCGCAGCCGCCCCGGCCGCGGCGCGATGATCGCCGTGGAGGTGCCCATCGCGGGACAGGGGGAGACGTGACGCGCGAGAAGATCCGCATCGTGCTGGCCGATGACCACGAACTGGTGCTGGAGGGGCTGCGCTCGCTGATCGAGGCCGAGCCTGACATGGAGGTGGTGGCCGGGGCCAAGGACGGCGGCCAGTGCCTGGACGCGGTCCGCCGCCACAACCCGGACGTCGTCGTGCTCGACCTGGAGATGGGGCCGATGGGCGGGCTGCAGTGCCTGGAATCGCTCCGCGGCGAGCATCCGGCGGTGCGCGTGCTGGTGCTCACCGCGTACAGCGACGGCGAGTCGATGCGCGCGGCGCTGGAGGGCGGCGCCAGCGGCTTCGCGCTGAAGACGGAGCCGCCGCAGCAGACCGTGGCCTCCATTCGCCAGGTCTATCGCGGCCAGCTCGTCTTCCCGCTGGCGGCGCGGAGATGGCTCCTGCGTACGCCGCAGCCCGCGGAGCCCACGCAGCCGACGGACCGGGAGATGGAGATCCTGGCGCTCGTTTCCGAGGGGCTGACCAACGCGCAGATCGCGCGGCGGCTGCGTGTGAGCGACAACACGGTCAAGTTCCACCTGCAGAACGTCTACCTGAAGCTGGGCGTCCGCAACCGCACCGAGGCCGCCGCCTACTTCCTCCGCCAGCGCGGGGGCGCGTCGCGGCCGAGGCGGTAGACGGGCGATTGAAATCGCGGCAACAACGGCCCAAAGTCCGCCTTCGCGGACTCCCGAGGATGCATCGGTGCGGGTGGGCGAACACCGCGCAGTCCGCCTTCCACCCCGGATTGAAATCCGGGGCTGGAACGGCAGGAAGTCCGCCTTCGCGGACTGATCCCGTCGCGGGGGAGATCCGGAGGCAGGTGCGGAGATCTCGGCGTGGGAATCTGCGAAGGCGGATTTCTTGAAGTTCCAGCGGTGGGTTTCAACCCACCGGGACCGGAGGACTGCTCCAGATTTTGATTCCATCGGCGAAGGCGGCCATCGGACTCACCCACCTGAACCCACCTCACCCATGCTGATGCTGATCCAGCAGGAGACCGCCGCGACGCCATCGCTGCCGTGGTGGGTGATGTACGTCGTGCTGCTGGGGCTGACCTACGGCACCTGGCGCCTGACGAAGCTGGCGTGGTGGGGCGGGTGCATGACCGCGCTGATGAGCTGGGTGATCCTGCTCGCCATCGCCGTCCTCACCTTCCCCGACCACGTGCTGCTGGTGCTGTGGCTCCCGATCGTTCCGGCGATCGCGTGGGTCGTGGCGCTGCGGCGCCACCATCGCGGCGTGTCGCCGCGCGCGGAGATCGCGGCGCGCTTCCCGCGACGCACTGGGCAGCTGCCGCCGCAGGTGATGCACGGCCAGCCGAGCGCGCGCGCCGTCACCCGCGCGAAGGTGATGCTGGACCGCTTCGCGGCGGGGATGCCGCGCAACGCCGCCTTCGTCGCGCGGGTGCGCTACGTTTCCGGGCTGGGGGAGATGTCGGCGCGCCCGGTCGACCTGTTCATGGGCGGCGGCAGCCTGTGGGTCGCGCCGCTGACCGCGGATCCGCCGCCGGTGCCCATCCCCGCGCGCGACGTGCTGCGCGTGGACGTGTGGCCGGAGCCGGAGGGGCCGCCCACCCTGCGCGTCAACTGGAGCCCGCCCGGCGCCGAGGGCACGCGTGACCTGGTTCTCGCGGCGATGGGCAGCGTGCCGCAGAACCTGGTCACCCCGCAGCTCGAGGCCATCGCCGGGGTGCTGGGCGGGCTGATCCGCGCGGAGACGGAGGCCGCGGAGCTGGCGGCGCAGGCGCCCACGTCGTTCATCCCCCCACCCGACCGCGCCTGCCCCCGCTGCGGCGAGACGGTGCCGCCCGGCGCCACCGCCTGCCCCCGCTGCGCGCTGCCGCTGAAGGAGGATTGACGGGCCTCGCGCGGAGGCGTGGAGGACAGCGGAAACCGCGGCCGGACGGCGACGTAGTGGAGATCTCCCGGCCGGCTGGCCAATCTCCATCGCCATCATCCCCCGATTTCCCCGTGTCCTCGTTCATCCCCGGGCGCGAGCTGAGCCGCCTGTTCTTCGCCGAGGCGGTCGATCCGCTGCTGGCGTCCGAGTTCCCCGATCTCCCCGTCGCCGCCGGGCTGCTCGGCACCGGGTCGGAGGTGCTGGGCTTCGATACGGAGATGAGCGCGGATCACGGCTGGGGTCCGCGCGTCGACCTCTTCCTGCGCGAGGAGGATTACGACGCCGTCCACGACCGTATCGACGCGCTGCTGCGCGAGCGGCTGCCGCACCGCTTCCGCGGCTATCCGACCAGCTTCACCGAGCCGGACGCCGAGGACCACGGCTCGCAGGTGCTCGATCCGCGCGACCATGGCCCGGTGATCCACAAGGTGGCGATCACCACGCCGCGGCGGTTCATTCTCGACTATCTCGGGTTCGACATCGCGGGCGAGATCGAGCCGGCGGACTGGCTGACCTTTCCCGGGCAGAAGCTGCGGACGATCGCCGACGGCCCCGTCTTCCGCGACGACGTCGGGCTGGGAGAGATGCGCGCGCGGTTCGCGTATTATCCGCGCGACGTGTGGATCTACCTGCTCGCCGCGGGGTGGGCGCGGATCGGGCAGGAGGAGCACCTGATGGGGCGCGCGGGGCTGGTGGGCGACGAGGTCGGCTCCGCGATCATCGGCGCGCGGCTGGTGCGCGACGTGATGCGGCTGGGGTTCCTGATGGAGCGCGTCTACGCGCCGTATCCCAAGTGGTTCGGAACCGCGTTCGCGCGGCTGCGCTGCGGCCCCGCGCTGATGCCGCACCTCGCGGAGGCGCTGGCGGCGCGCACGTGGCAGGAGCGCGAGCGGCACCTCGTCCCCGCGTACGAGGCGGTCGCGGCGATGCACAACGCGCTCCGCATCACCGACCCGCTGCCGGCCACCGCGCGCCCGTTCTTCGGCCGCCCGTTCCGCGTGATCGAGATGGGCATCTTCCTCGACGCCCTGCTCGCGCGCATCGAGGACGAGCGCGTGCGCCGCATCGCCGCGCGCCGGCCGATTGGCGGCATCGACCAGTTCAGCGACAGCACCGACCTCGTCGCTCACCCCGAGTGGCGCCCGCAGCTGCGCGAGCTGTACCTCTGAACCGATCGGCTCACGCGGAGACGCGGAGAACTACGCGCGGCGCTGAGTCCTCCGCGACTCCGCGTCTCCGCGTGAGATCGAGGATGGCTGGCTCGTGCACGGGGGCGGTGGTAGAATCATCCCCCTTCCGACTTTCAAGATGGGGGGATGATCGCGATGAAGCTGACGGGGAGGACGGTGCTGGTGACCGGCGCCAGCGCGGGGATCGGCGAGGCGTGCGCGCGGGCGTTTGCTGCGGAGGGCGCGCGGCTGATCCTGGTCGCGCGGCGCGCGGGGCGGCTGATCGAGCTGGCCGAGAAGCTGCGCGGTGGCGGCACCGACGTGTTCCTGCTGGAGATGGACGTGCGCGACGCGCAGGCCGTGCGCGAGCGCATCGGCGGGCTGCCGGCGGAGTGGCGCGACGTGGACGTGCTGGTGAACAACGCCGGCCTGGGGCGCGGGCTCGACAAGCTGTGGCAGGGCTCCCCCGCCGACTGGGACGAGATGGTCGACACCAACGTGAAGGGCCTCCTCTACGTCACCGGCGCGGTGGTGCCGCGGATGGTGGAGCGCGGCCACGGGCACGTGATCAACCTCGGCTCCGTCGCCGGCCACGAGGTCTATCCTGGCGGCGCCGTCTACTGCGCCACCAAGCACGCCGTCGGGGCGATCACGAAGGGGTTGCGGATGGACGTGCTCGGCACCGGCATCCGCGTGAGCACGGTCGATCCGGGGATGGTGGAGACGGAGTTCAGCGTCGTCCGCTTCCACGGCGACGAGGAGCGCGCGAAGAACGTCTACCGCGGCATGACGGCGCTCACCGCGGCCGACATCGCCGAGACGATCGTGTGGGTGGCCACGCGCCCGCCGCACGTCTGCATCGACGAGATCATCATCAAGCCCACCGACCAGGCGAGCGCCACGATGGTGAGTCGCAGGTGATAGGGGACAGGGTACAGGGGACAGCAAGAGAAAAGAGGGGAGGGCCGCGACCGGTTCTCCCTTTTTTTTGTTGCCACCCAAACTGTCATTCCGAAGGCGCCGCCGGCCGGAACCTGCGTCCGTACCGTCGCCTTGCGGCGCCTGAGGAATCTGTGGCCAGCGTCCGCACCGACGGCCGAACATCGGCGCGTAACTCTGGCCACAGATCCCTCGGCCGCCCGAATTCGGCCCGTACGCGTGTCCGGTGCAGCGGCCTCGGGATGACAGGCTTTATGCTTGGGCGCGATGTTCAGCACGCGTTTGCGCTTTGAACTTCCGCCGCGTAGTTGTTTTCAGACCAGATTTGCGATACAATCGATTCCGTTCTGCGAGACGTGTCCTTCCATCCGAGAGAGGGGGCTCGCATGCGAGAGAAAGCGATGCGCATGGTACTGGGCGCCATCATCGCGGCGGCGCTGGCCTTCGGTGCGCGCGAGGCGTTCGCCTCCGTGCCGCAGGGCGCCACCGCCGGCCCCGGGTGCAACGAGCAGACGTGCGACTACTACTGCATCACCCACGGCGCCAACTACGGCTTCTGCCTCAACGGCCAGTGCGTCTGCCGCAGCGGGCCGTAACGGGCTATCGCGCCGGAGCGAAAAGGAGCCCCGCCGGATGGTCCGGCGGGGCTCTTGGTATATCGGGACATCACCATCTCCGCATCACTCAACTGCGGTCGCGTTCGTCCTCGGGCGGGGGCGCCTGGACGAGGATCGGCGGCGGCTCGTCGCTCCGGGGCACGTCGGGCGGCGGGGGCGGCGCCTCGTCGGGGAGCGGGGGCGGGAGCTCGTTCGCGCCGAGCGGCCTGTCCTCGACGAGGACCGGCGGGTGCTCGTCGATCGGCATCGGCGGCGGGGCGGCGAACTCGGCGTCGCGCGGCATCAGCCGCGGCTCGTCCGGGGGCGGAAGCTGCGCGGTGGCATCTTCATCTCCCTGCACCAGCACGGGCGGGCGCTGCTCGGCCAGGCGGAACGAGCGCTCGCTGGCCTGCTCCAGCAGCGGGTCCACCGGGCCGCCCAGGTACGCCGGCAGCTTCGCGATCTCCCGCCCCGACAGCCCCTGCACCCACACGTCCTGGCTGCGCTCGCGCAGCTCCACCGCCTCCAGCGGCACCAGCACGTGGCGGTCGTCGACCAGGCCGAACAGGTCGTCGGCCAGGTCCACGTCCAGGTAGCGGATCTTCAGCGCCACCGGGTCCACCAGCATCTGCGCCACGCTGCCGACCTTCTCGTTGTCGGCGCCGTAGACGTTCCACCCCTTCAGGTTCGGCGCGCCCCTGGCCAGCCGGAAGTCCTTCGCGTCCTTCAGCGGCACCACGCTGGGGCCGTCGCCTGGATCGAACGCGGAGCCCACGTGCTCGCCGTAGTAGCGCGGGAAGGCGCGGCCCAGCTCGTCGAGCACGCCCGCCGTCAGCGGCACGCCGGGGTCGTACGGCGGCAGGCGCTTGACCTCGGCGTCGGTCCACGACGTCTGCAGCGACCCCTCGCCCCACTCCAGCGCCTCGACGGGGAGGAGGAAGGGCTTCTTGAAGAAGCCGGGGTCCACCGCCAGGAACCGCACCCGCCCCTGCCGGTCGATCAGGATGTCGCTCACGGTGCCCACGTTGGCGCCGTTCGCCGCCGTCACCGCCCAGCCGATGAAGTCGCGCGAGCGGAGGATCTCCGCGCGCGGGCCGTTCGCGTCCGCCATCGTCCACCCCCAGTTCCACGTTTCAGGGAACTCGCCTCACCCCATCGTCTACGGAAGGAATCGGGCCATCACCCCTGCGGTTTCGGGGGGATGACCAGCGTCTGCCCGATGCGCACCCGGTCGCCCTCCAGCCGGTTGGCCGCGCGGATCGCATCCACCGACACGCCATAGCGCCGCGCGATCCCGAACAGCGTCTCGCCCGCGGCCACCGTGTGCGTCCGCCGCCCCCGCGCCGGCGTGCGCCGCGTCGCCGTGTCGCGCGCCGTCGTCGTCCGTCGCGGCGTCGCCGCCGGACGCTCGTCCTCGTCGTCGTCGCGGGCGGCGGGCTGAGCGGGGGCGCGGGCGCCGGCGGGAAGACGGAGGACGGTGCCGACTTCCAGCGTCTCGCCGAGATCGGGATTCAGCGCGCGCAGCTGCGCCGTCGTCACCGCGTAGCGCCGCGCGATGCCGTACAGCGTCTCGCCCGACGCCACGGTGTGCGTGCGCGGCCGCGACGTGGTGCGGCGTGTCGTCGCGGTGTCGCGCGATGCCGTCGTCCGGCGCGTCGCCGCCGTCGTGTCTCCGCGCGCCGCGCGGCGGCCGGACGCGGCGGTGTCGCGAGATGCGGTGCGGCCGGTGCGGCGATTCGATGAGGCGCTGTCGGCGGAGGCGCGGCGGGAGCGCGGGGGCGGCGCGGCGGAGTCGGCGGCCTCGTCGGACGAGGCGGTGTCGGCGAGCGCGACGGCGCTGTCGCCCTCCTCCTCGTCGGCGCTGTCGGCGGTCGCGGCGGCGGCCAGGCGGCGCGCGCGGACGCTGTCGGCGGAGAGCCAGACCACGTCGTGCGCGGGGGGACGGGGCGCGACCTGGCCGCTCGTCTCCACCGCGAACGGCTGCGCCCAGCGCTGGGGGCGGGCCGGGCGCGCCGCGCTGCTGTCGTCGGAGATCGTGACCGTATCCGCCGGCATCCCCAGGCGGATGGTGTCGCGCGGGGCGGTGTCCTGCGCGCGCGCGGCCGCCGGCGCGGCCAGCGCCCCGGTGGCGAGCAGGATCGGGATCAGGCGTGCGCGCATGGAGATCGGCATCAGGCGGGGCGCTCGGTGCGGCGGTGGCGGATGAACTCCACCAGCATGGGGAGCACCGAGACGAAGATCACGGCCAGGATCACTACCATGAAGTTCTCCTTGACCGCCGGGATGTTCCCGAAGAAGTAGCCGCCCAGCAGGAACATGCTGATCCACAGCAGCGACCCGCCCGCGCTGAACGCCAGGAAGCGCGGATACGGCATCTTCGACGCGCCCGCCACGAACGGCGCGTAGGTGCGCACGATGGGAACGAAGCGGGCGAGAACGATCGCGCGGCCGCCGTACTTCGCGTAGAACGCTTCCGTGCGGTGGAGGTACTTCGTCTTCAGGATCCTCGCGTCGTCCTTGAACACGGCGCGGCCCAGGCGGTGGCCCACCCAGTAGTTCACGTTGTCGCCGCAGAACACCGCCACCATCAGGCAGGGAAGGAGCACCCACACGTTCAGCCCGCCGCCCGCCGCCGCCAGCGCGCCCGCGGCGAAGAGGAGCGAGTCGCCGGGGAGGATGGGCGTCACCACCAGCCCGGTCTCGCAGAACAGGATCAGCGAAAGGATGCCGTAGATCCACCCGCCGTAGTCGCGGGTCAGCTCGGCCAGGTGGGTGTCGAGGTGGAGGATGAAGTCGATCAGCGTCTGCACTCTGGTGCCGTCTCTCCCGGCCGCCGGGCCGTCCGCGGGGTCAGCGGTCGGGCGGAAGCGGCGCCTCCACCCGGTTGATGTACGGCCGGAAGACTATCCTGTGCGGCGCCCGTATTCAAGGGCACCGCATGGGTTTGCGACGAATCCCCACGTGGTTAGGTTGGGGATGGAAGGGGGATGCGGGACGGGCGATTCGATGCGGAGGCGGGGACGATGAGCGGCACCGTGCGCGGGTTCTACGACGCCAACGTGGAGACGGAATGGGGGCGGCTCGACCTCCCGCTCTGCCGCGTGGAGATGGCCGGCACGCTCCGCCTGGTCGACCGCTGGTTCCCGCCCGGCGGCGACGTGGTGGACGCCGGCTCCGGCCCCGGCCGCTACGCGCTGGAGCTCGCGCGCCGCGGCTTCCGCGTCACGCTGGTGGACCTGTCGCCCGGGCTGGTCCAGCGCGCGCGGCAGGCGTTCGCGGACGCGGACCTCGAGGCGGTCGACTTCATCGCCAGCGACGCGCAGGATCTTTCCGCCGTCGCCGACGCGAGCTGCGACGCGGCGCTGATGCTGGGGCCGCTGTATCACCTCACCGGGGCCGGCGCGCGGATGCGGGCGCTGGGCGAGCTGCGGCGCGTGCTGAAGCCGGGCGGCGTGGCCATCGCCGCGTACCTGAACGCGTGGGGACTGCTGCGCACCGGCATCGGCGACTTTCCGCGCTGGTACCAGGACGACGAGGTGCTGCGGGGGATGCTGCAGCCGCAGTCGCTGTCGCAGGAGCGCCTGCGCCGGTTCACCGAGGCGCACTGGAGCACCCCGCCCGCCGCGATGGAGGAGCTGCGCGCCGCCGGCTTCGCGATCGAGACCTACGCCGGCGCGGAGGGCTTCCTCGGCGGGATGCGGCCCATGGTCGAGGCGCTCGCGGAGAGCGATCCCGCCGCGTACGCCAACGTCCTCGCCTTCGCCGCCGAGACGGGCGAGCTCCCGCAGTACCGCGACGCCACCGACCATCTCCACTTCGTCGTCCGCAAGGTCGACGAGGGCTGATGGTGGGGTATCGCACCGTAGAAGGAGGAGGACGTCATCCCGAGGCCGGCCAGACCGAAGCCGCGTCCACGCAACAGGTTGCAGGCCGAGGGATCTATAGCCCGTCGCCGCACGATCGCAGCGGTGACGCACCGTCGGCCGATGCGGGGTAGAAGAGAAGTCGTCGAACGGGGGATTGCCCACCCGTGGACGCCCGTCGGGTGTCATCCTGAGGGCGCGAAGCGCGTAACTCTCGTCCAAGCCGTGACCTGTCGCGCCCGAAGGATCTACTCGACGCGCGATGAAATTCGTGTGACGAGAGGCCTGTCCGCGGGGGCGAGTAGATCCTTCGGTCGGCGCCCACGTTCGGTGTGGACGCGAGTTCTGTGCGGCGCCCTCAGGCTCAGGATGACATCGCCGTATCGGCGCGCATCCCCAGTGTCGTGCAAGGCCGGGTATAGATCCTTCGGCCTGCAAGCGACGGTGAGGGACGAAAGTGCGGTCTGGCCGGCCTCAGGATGACGTCGGCCGAGGGTTTCGCGGGAGCTATTCAAGACGGTGATCCCATGACGATACTGGAAGCGGAGCGGGAGATCTCGCTCTCCACGGACGAGAGCGTGCGCTACTCGCGGCACCTGATCCTGCCGGAGGTGGGGCCCGAGGGGCAGCGGCGGCTCAAGGCGGGGCGCGTGCTGGTCGTCGGCGCCGGCGGGCTGGGCTCGCCCGTGGCGATGTACCTCGCGGCCGCGGGCGTGGGGACGATCGGAATCGCCGACTTCGACGTCGTCGACACGACCAATCTCCAGCGCCAGATCATCCACGGCACCCGCGACGTCGGCCGCCCCAAGCTCGACAGCGCGCGCGACCGCATCGCCGAGATCAATCCCCACGTCGCCGTGGTCCCCCACGCGGAGCGGCTGACCTCGGCCAACGCGCTCGACGTGGTCGGCGAGTACGACGTGGTGGTCGACGGGACGGACAACTTCCCCACCCGCTACCTCCTGAACGACGCCGGCGTGCTGCTGGGCAAGCCCGTCGTCTACGGCTCCATCCTGCGCTGGGAGGGGCAGGCGTCGGTCTTCCACGCGGGCCACGGGCCGTGCTACCGCTGCCTCTTCGCCGAGCCGCCGCCGCCGGGGCTGGTGCCCAACTGCGCCGAGGGCGGGGTGCTGGGCGTGCTCCCCGGCATCATCGGCAGCATCCAGGCGTGCGAGGCCATCAAGCTGCTGCTGGGCGCGGGCGAGACCCTCACGGGCCGTCTATTGATTTTCGACGCGCTCCGGATGAGGTTCCGGGAGATGCGCCTGCGGCGCGACCCCGCCTGCCCCGCGTGCGGCGAGAGCCCCACCGTGCGCGGGCTGATCGACTACGAGCGCTTCTGCGGCATCGCCCCGCAGGCGCCTGGGAAGGGAGCGGAGATGAACGGGCAGATGGCCGAGATCACCCCCACCGAGCTCAAGGAGCGCCTCGACCGCGGGGACGAGGTGACGGTGATCGACGTGCGCGAGCCGTTCGAGTGGGAGATCGGCAACCTGGGGCGGTACGGCGCGCGCCTGATCCCCATGAACGACCTGGCCGGCCGCGTGGACGAGGTGCCGCGCGACCAGGACGTGGTGCTGATGTGCCGCTCGGGCGCGCGCAGCGGCCGCATGCTGGAGATGCTGCGCGACCAGGGGTTCGAGCGGCTGTGGAACCTCAAGGGCGGGATCCTGGCCTGGAGCGACCAGGTGGACCCGTCCATCCCCAAGTACTGATCTCTCGAAGGGCGATGACGACGCAGGGACACGCGGAGCAGCGCGGGATGGCGCTCTGCGCCGCGCTGTACGGCGCGGGGCTGACGGCGGTCGTGCTCGTCTCCGGCCCGCGCGACGAGCTCGCGGAGATCGTGCTGCAGGTGATCGCGGCCGCGCTCGCCGCGCTGGCCTTCGTGGCCGCCGAGGCGCTGTGGGGGATGCGGCCGTGGGCGTACCCCGCCGCGCGGGCGCTGGCCGTGGGCACCGTCGGCGTCCTGGCCCTTCCCGCCCTCGCCGCGCTGGCGATGGGCAGGGTGGCCGCGGGGCTGGGCGGCCTCCTTCCCGCGCTGTGCGTGGCCTTCGTCGTGTTCCCGATGCTGAAGTATCTCCGCCGCCAGTCGCCGCCGCCGCGGGGGCGGACGCCGGCGCCGTGGCCCCGGCCGTGAGCGGATGATGCGGCGGCGCACCGGCTTCCGGCTGCTGGCGGCATGCGCGGCGGTGATCGGCGCGGCGCTCGCGCACGAGCTGTATCACGGCGAGGAGCTCGTCGCCCGCGTGTTCCTCGCGATCTCCGCGGCGCTGGCGCTGGTGGCGGCGGACGCGCTCTGGCGCGACCGGCCGTGGGCGTACCGCGCCACGGTGGCGCTGGCGTGGACGCTCGCCGGCGTTCCCATCGCCGCGGGAACGCTCGGCTTCTCGCTGGCGGGGATGCGCTCGGTGGGGCTGGTGGCGATCGGCGTGGGGAGCACCTACATCCTGGCGCCGGCGGTGCGCTACGTCCGCCGGCGGACGCTGGTCCGCCACCCCGCGCCGTGAGGAGGAGCCGTGCCGCGGAAGCCCTTCGGCCTGGTGGTGCTCGGCGTCCTCGCCGGCGTGATCGGCGTCTGGATGGCGTCGTTCCTCCTCTGGCTGGAGCCCGGGGGGCTGGACGGGATGGCCGTCCGCGCGGCGGTCACCGTCCTGGCCGCCGCCTTCCTCCTGGCCGCCGAGGCCATGATCCGCATGCGGCCGTGGTTCTACCGCGCCTGCAAGGCGCTGGTGTGGGTCTACTGCGTGATCGTGATGACGGCGATGTTCGCCGAGATGGGGCTTCCCGGCGTGTTCGCGGGCGCGGTGGTGCTGTTCTTCAGCCTGGGCGTGATCCTGCCGTTCCTGGCGTACGTGCGCGGCAAGTGGGTGGCGATGACGGGGCCGGTCCCGCCCGTGCTCCCGGTGCGCGCCGCGCCCGGCCGTCGCCCGTGAGCGCGGAGGCGTGGGAATGAACCGTCCGCAGGGGTTCACCCTCCTGGCCGTGATCCTCGGGTTCATGATCTGGAACCCGGTACGGGCGATCATCTTCCCGCCTGCGCTGGTCGGCGGCGGGGCGATGGTGCGGATGGCGCTGGAGGTGCTGATCGTCGCGCTGATGGCGATCTCGATCGAGGCGCTCTGGCGGGTGCGCCCGTGGGCCGCGCGCGCGGTCGGCACGCTCTGCGCCGCCACGGTGCTGAAGTACCTGGTGGGGATCGACATCCGCCAGTCGCCCGCGATGGTGTCGATGGAGGCCGCGGCGGTCGTCCTGCTGGCCGCGGTCCTGGCGATCCCCGCCACCTACGTGCACGCGCGCACCGGGGCGATCCACGGCCGCCGCTCCCTCCGCCGGCGGCCGGCCGCCGGCCGCGTTCCCTGAGCCCCGCAGCGGACCGATGCACCGTCCGAGAGGGTTCACCTTCCTCGCCGCCGTCCTGGCGATCCTGCTCCCCGCGCAGGTGATCGCGCTGCTGGCGCGGGGCCCGGCCGGCGGCGAATCCGTCGCGGAGCCGGTGCTCGAGCTGCTCCTGGTGGCGCTGACCGCCGTCGCCGCGGAGGCGCTGTGGCGCGTGCGGCCCTGGGCCACCCGCGCCTGCGGCGTGCTGGCGGCGGTGGCCATGCTGCTGCTGGCGCTGCGGTTCGATGGCGCAGGGTCCCCCGTGGCGGTGATGACGCGGCTGGCGAACGTCATGCTCCTGGGCGTGATCCTGGTGTTCGCCGTGGTGTGCGTCCACCACACGCTGGAGCACCTCCTCGGCGGCCCGCGTCCGCGCTACCGGCGGACGGCGCCGCGCATCTCCCGCCCGGTTCCGCCGCGGGGTGTGCGGTGACGGACCCGTCGCCGCCGCTCGGGTTCGGCCTGCTGATCCTGGGCCTCCTCGTCTACGTGCTCATGGGGCTCCTGTTCGTCGGCGTCGCGCCGCCGGGCGTGGCGCTCGGCTGGATCGGGGTGCTGCAGGTCGCGTCCGTCGCGCTCGCCGCCGTCACGATCGAGGCGCTGTGGACGGTGCGTCCGTGGGTCACGCGCGCCTCCGCCGCGCTGGCGATCACGCTGTTCGTCGAGCTGGCCGCGTTCTCGGACGGGTTGAGCCTTCGCGGCAGGGCCGGGCTCCTGCTCTTCGCCGCCGCCCTCCTGCTGGCGATCGTGGGCTACGTGCACGCCCGCGCGGAGAAGCACTTCCGCGCGCGCGTCCCGGCGGCGAGGCGGCCGTGAGCCGGCCGACCGGGTTCACGCTGCTGGCCATCTTCCTGGCGCTGTACGTGATCGACGGCGTGCGCCACATCGTCACCGAGCCGCCGTTCGTGACGACGGGGCCGTGGGTCTTCACGGCGCTCTGGCTGGTGTCGCTGGTGCTCGCCGGGGTGAGCGTCGAGGCGCTGTGGAAGGTGCGGCCGTGGGCCCCGCGCGCGGTGACCGCGCTGGCCGTGGTGGCGTTCGCCGCGCTCGCCATCCCGCTGCTCGCGCGCGGCGCGTTCGTGCCGCGGGCCATGGCGCCGCTGGTGATGGCCGGCGCCGTGATGTGGCTGATCGTGCGCTACGTGGAGTCGGAGGTGCGGCTGCGGCACGGCTGGTCGGCCGCCGTGCGACGGCGCCGGCGCGTGCCCGGGCCGCCCTGATCGTTCGTTGGTGCAGGTTCGGAGGAGGGCGTCGGTCCCTGCTCCCTGAACCGGGAATCCGTTCACCCCGGCCAGGAAAGGTCGCCGTTGCCGCTGCTCTCCATCGCCCCGCCCGCGCTGCCGTTCACCGACCCCGTGCTGGTCGTCGCCACCGCGACGCTCGTCTTCCTCGTCGTCCCCCTCCTCTTCGAGCGCTTCCGCGTCCCCGGCATCATCGGGCTGATCGTGGCCGGCGCGGCCATCGGGCCGCACGGCGCGGGGCTGCTGGCGCGCAGCAACACCATCGTCCTGCTCGGCACGGTCGGGCTCCTCTACCTGATGCTGCTGGTGGGCCTGGAGCTCGATCTCCACCAGTTCGCCCGCCACCGCGCGCGGTCGCTCGGCTTCGGGGCGCTCAGCTTCCTCGTCCCCGGGGCGATCGGGGTGGGGATGGCGACGCTGCTGGGATATTCGCTTCCTTCCGCGCTGCTGATCGGCTCCGTCTTCTCCTCGCACACGCTGCTGGCCTACCCCATCGCCAGCCGGCTGGGGATCGTGCGCAACGGCGCGGTGACCGCCGCGCTCGGGGGGACGATCCTGACCGAGGTGCTGGCGCTCCTCCTGCTGGCCGTCGTGGTGAAGTCGCGCGGCGGGGCGCTGGACGCGGCGTTCTGGCTGGAGCTGGCGATCCCGTTCGCGATCTACGTCTTCGCGGTGATGTGGGGCTTGCCGCGGCTGGGGCGATGGTTCTTCCGCAACGTGAGCACGGACGGGACGACGGAGTTCATCTTCGTCCTGGCGGCGCTCTTCGCCGCCGCCTGGTTCGCGCACTACGGCGGCGTGGAGCCCATCATCGGCGCGCTGCTGGCGGGGCTGGCGCTCAACCGGCTGATCCCCGCGCAGGGGGCGCTGATGAGCCGCATCCACTTCGCCGGCAACGCCATCTTCATCCCCTTCTTCCTGCTGTCGGTGGGGATGCTGGTGGACGTGCGGGTGCTGCGGGGGCGCGCGCTGGCGATCGCCGCCGCGCTGGCCGCGGCCGTGGTCGCGGGGAAGTGGCTGGCGTCGTTCGCGGCCGAGAAGGTGTTCGGATGGACGGCGGACGAGGGATGGACCGTCTTCGGCCTGACCGTGCCCCACGCGGCGGGGACGCTGGCGATCGTCCTCGTCGGCTTCGAGGCGGGGATGCTGGACCAGACCGAGGTCAACGGCGTGGTGCTGGTGATCCTGGTCACCTGCCTGGCGGGACCCTGGGCCGTCGCCCGCTGGGGACGAAAGGTCGCGCTGGGCGAGGAGGAGCGGCCGTACGATCCGCGCGCGGCGCCGCGCCGCATCGTCGTGGCCCTGTCGAAGCCGGAGACGGCGGACATGCTGATGGAGCTGGCCTTCATCCTCCGCGGCAAGGGGACGGACGAGCCGGTGCACCCGCTGATGGTGGTGCGCGGCGAGGGCGACGACGCGGAGGCCGAGGTGGCCGAGGCGGAGAAGGTGCTCGCCCACGCCGTCGTGCACGCCGCCGCCGCGGAGGTGCCCGTGGTGCCGCTGACGCGGGTCGATCCCAACGTGGCGGAGGGGATCGCGCGCGGGGTGGCGGAGACGCGCGGGAGCCTGGTGGTGACCGGGTGGAGCGCGCGCCGCGGCCCGGGGCAGGCGATGTTCGGCTCGGTGCTCGACCAGCTTCTCCAGCGCACCCGCCAGGCCGCCGTCGCCGCGCGCATCACCCAGCCGGTGAACACCACGCGCCGCGTCGTCCTGGTCCTTCCCCCCGCCATCGAGCGCCACCCCGGCTTCGGCGAGGCGCTGCGCACGGTGAACCTGCTGGCCTCGGGCGCCGGCGCGGGATCGATCGCCGCGGTGACGGTGGGCGGCCTTCCCGAGCGGCTGAAGGCGCTGCACGCGCGGGTGAAGCCCGCCGTCCCCGCGGCGTGGGAGCGGGTGGAGACGTGGGGCGAGCTGCTGGAGCGGCTGGGCGGGATGCTGCGCCCGCACGACCTGGTGGCCGTCGCGTCGGCGCGGCGGGGGACGCTGGGGTGGCACCCGCGGCTGGCGCGGCTCCCCGAGCGCATCGCGGCGACGTACGACGGGTCGATGGTGCTGGTCTTTCCCGCGGAGCCCGACCTGGCGGCGATGGACGGCGCGGCGCGGATCTCCGACGCGCTGGCGCCGGAGCGCGTGGTGCGGCTGGGGCCGATCTCCTTCGTGGCGGCGATCGGACGGCTGGTGGAGGACGTGTTCGACGAGGACGCGGCGCGCGAGGTGGCCAACGTGGTCGTCCGCAACGAGCAGCAGTTCTCGTCGGAGCTCGTCCCCGGCGTCGTGCTCCCCCACGTGCGGCTGCGGGGGCTGCCGCGGCCGGTGCTGCTGCTGGGCGTCAGCCGCGAGGGCGTCGAGTTCCCTCGCGCGCGGCACCCCGCCCGCCTCATCTTTCTCCTCGTGAGCCCCGCCGAGCGCGCCGAGGAGCACCTGCGCGCGCTGGCCGAGATCGCCCGCCTGCTCAGCGCGCCCGAGCGCGTGCGCGAGCTGGTCGACCGATTCGCCCCCGGAACGGAGCTGGACTGGCTGCATGTCGACGACTGAGACCGAGACCGTCACCCTCCCCACCGCCGCCGACGTGCGCGCGGCCGCCGAGCGCCTGCGCGGCCACGCCAACCCTACGCCGGTGATGACCAGCCGCACGCTGGACGAGATGACGGGCGCCACCGTTTTCCTCAAGTGCGAGAGCTTCCAGCGCGGCGGCGCGTTCAAGTTCCGCGGCGCGTTCAACGCCGTGTCGAAGCTGTCGGACGAGGAGCGCGCCCGCGGCGTGCTGACCTACTCGTCCGGCAACCACGCGCAGGCCGTGGCGCTCACCGGCCGGTTGCTCGGCGTGAAGACGGTGGTGGTGATGCCGGAGGACGCGCCGCCGCCCAAGATCGCGGGGACGCGCGGCTACGGCGCCGAGGTCGTGCTCTACGACCGCGCGGGACGGACGAGGGAGGAGATCGCCGCGGAGCTGCAGCAGGAGCGGGGGATGACGCTCATCCCCCCGTACGACCACCCGGACGTGATCGCCGGGCAGGGGACCGCCGCGCTGGAGCTGATCGCGCAGACGGGGCCGCTCGACGTGGTGATGACGCCCTGCGGCGGCGGCGGCCTGCTCAGCGGCACCGCGCTCGCGGCGAAGTCGGCCTCGCCCGGGTGCCGGGTGATCGGCGTGGAGCCCGAGCTGGCGGACGACGCCACGCGCTCCTTCCGCACCGGCACGCTGCAGACGACGCACAACCCGCCGACGATCGCGGACGGGCTGCGCACGCCGTCGCTGGGCCGCTACACCTTCCCGCTGGTCACGCGGAACGTCGACGAGATGCGCACGGTGAGCGAGGCGCAGATCGTGGAGGCGATGCGCTTCCTGTGGACGCGGATGAAGCTGGTGATCGAGCCCTCCGGCGCCGTTCCCGTGGCCGCGCTCCTGGCCGACCCCGCCGCGTTCGCCGGCCGGCGCGTGGGGATCGTGATCAGCGGCGGCAACGTCGACCTGGCCAGCGCCTGCGACCTCTTCGCGCGGGAGGGATGATCGAGGAGATCCTCACCGGATCCCCGAAAATCGTTCGAGGATGGAATCCCCTGATTTCACACGGAGGAAACGGAGGGAACGGAGGACCGATCTGAGTCCTCCGTTCCCTCCGTTCCCTCCGTGTGATTCAATGCTGTTTAGATACCTTGGGATTCTTGGATCGCTCACGGCGCGCAGCCGTTGCTGATCTCGTTCTGGTACGGCTGGAACATCCCGGTCCGGCCGACGGGCACGTAGAGGACTTCGGGGCGGCCGCGGGTCCGCGGCTCCACGTACAGCGCGACGTCCTGGTAGCTTCCCTCGCGCACCAGGTCACCGTCCTTCAGCTGCCGCGGAAGACCGTACCGGATCAGCAGCCGGCCGTGGAGGATGATGTTCGGATGCGCCTGCAGCCAGTCGCCGCCGGACGCGACCGGCACGTCGTCGGGGATCGGCAGCCGCAGCCGTGGCGCATGGGCGCGCGCCACGTCGGCAGCATCGCGCCCCGCCACCCCGCGGACGTACCATCCGGGCTCGCCGAACGCGGAGATCACCCAGCGGCCGTCCTCGCGCCGCCACTCCACCCAGTACGGCGAGCCCGCCGGCTGGCCCGGCGGCACGAAGCGCGTCTCGCCCACGCGGCGCCATGGGCTCTGCTGCGACTCGTACGCGATCGAGACGATCGTTTCTATGGCGACCGCGTCGCCGGAACTGAACGAGTTGCAGACGGGGCCGTTCCACCCCAGCGCCGAGTCCGTCTGCGCGGCGGGAAAGCGCCAGACGTTCGCGTGGCGGCGCCCGTCGGGGTAGCGCTTGGTGACCACCCACGCCCACTCGCCGCGCGAGGGGAAGTAGCCCGGCGCGGAGCCGCCGAGCGTGTTCACGAACTCGCGCATGGTCCGCTCCAGGCTCCACCCCGGCCGCGACGCCCACGACGTCGTGTCCTGCGCCGCCCCGGCGGGCGGACGCGCCAGCGCGAGGATCGCCGTCGCGAGCAGGGGGATCGCCGTGGTGCGCATCGGTTCAACTGGTTTGATGATTCCCGGAATCGAACGACTCGCTTTTCCAGGCGCACGGATCGGGGGGTGCAGCAGATCGGGAATGCCCCGGCTCTACGTAGGCTTCACGGATCCCGCGGCGTCCAGCAGTGGCCGACCGGACCGGGCTGGTACGGCTGGAAGAGCCCGTCGGGCGCGACCGCGACATACACGACCTCGGGCATCCGCTGGGTCGCAGGCTCCACGAAGACGGGCACGCCCTGGACCGAGCCGAAGCGCACCACGTCTCCGTCGGACAGCTGGCGCGGGAGGCCGTATGCGAGGTATCTCAGGCCGTCCAGCGTCAGGATCTCGTGCTGCTCGAACCAGCGCCGGCCGCCCGCATAGATCCCGTTCGCGGGGAGCGGAAAGCGCAGCGGCTCGCCGCCGGCGGAATCGCGCGCGATCCTCAGCCGGTCGTAGCCGAGCACCCGCGGCGGCGGCTCGTCGGCTTCCTCGCCGAACGCCGACACGACCCAGCGCCCGTCCTCGATCTTCCACTCCACGAACACCGGCGATCCCGCGCCGCGCAGCGGTGGCACGAAGCGGGTGGCGCGCACGCGGCGCCACGGCCGGCGCGGGTCGAACCAGTCGGCGGGGATTTCGTCCATCACCCGCCCCACCTCGCCGCCGCCGGGGTCGAACGACCAGCAGAGCGGGCCGCCCGGCTTCGTCGCGGACGGCAGCTCGGCCGTGCGGTAGCGATGGATCGCCACGGAGTCTCCGCCGCGCCGGAGGTGCGTCGTCACCACCTGGGCGAACTCGCCCTGGCGCGGAAAGAACGGGACGAACTCATCGACCTCGCCGTCGAAGTCCGGATCGTCGAGCGTCGCCAGGAGCTCCTGCATGCGCGCGTCCAGCGCCCGCAGGCTGGCGGCCGAGTGCGCCTCCTGCGCCGCGGCGGGCGTCGTCGCGATGATCAGCGCCAGGCAGACGGCCGGAGGGATCGCTCGTCGCATCAACAGGGCGTGATTCGTAGAGACGGGCGCGCCGGAACGGATAGGGAGAAGTAGATGCCGTCCCGCTCGACGCGCAAGCGCCTGTTGCCCCGCATCGGTGCCGCGGGTAACATCCGGGCGACAACCCATCGAACCCGAGGGAGACCCGTGCGCGCATCCATCTCCATCCTCCGCCGCATCCTGCCGCTGGCCGTGGTCGTGGCCGCCGCGCCCGCCGCGGCCCAGGCGCAGCCGCGCATCCTCAGCCCGCGCGACACCGTGCGCTTCGAGGTGGCGCCGGGGCAGCGCATCTACGTGGACTACGGGCGCCCGTCCATGCGCGGCCGCAGGATCATGGGCGGGCTGGTGCCGTATGGCCGTGTCTGGCGCACCGGCGCCAACGCCGCGACCACGCTGATTACCGACGTGGACCTGCGCATCGGCACCGCCAGCGTCCCCAAGGGGACGTACACGCTGTACACCCTCCCCACGTCCACCGGGTGGACGCTGATCGTCAACCGCCAGACGGGACAGTGGGGCACGCAGTACGAGCCTGGGCGCGACCTGGTGCGCATCCCCATGCAGGTGAGCACCCTGGGCGAGCCGGTGGAGCAGTTCACCATCAGGCTCGAGCGCGGCCGCGGCAGCGCAGCCAGCACGATTGCGATGGAGTGGGAGAACACGCGCGCCACCGTTCCCTTCCGGGTGGTGGCGCCGGCCGCGCGCCGCACCGGCACCGGGACGCGGCCGTGAGGGAGACGGGGGTGACGACGGCGGAGTTCGGCGAGCCGTTCCGCCGCTTCGGCGAGCTGTTCGCCCGCGCGCGGCAGACGGACATGCACGAGCCCACCGCGATGGCGCTGGCCACGGCCACCGCCGGCGGGCGGCCGAGCGCGCGGATGGTGCTGCTGAAGGAGTTCGACGAGCGCGGCTTCGTCTTCTACACCAACCTGGGCAGCCGCAAGGCGGGCGAGCTCGAGGCCAATCCGTACGCCGCGCTTTGCTTCCACTGGCAGCCGATGGAGGTGCAGGTCCGCATCGAAGGCCGTGTCGAGCCGGTGGGCTCGGAAGAGGCGGACGCGTACTTCGCCAGCCGTCCGCGTGGCTCGCGCATCGGCGCGTTGGCGTCGAAGCAGAGCACGCGCCTCGACGCGTACGACGTACTGGTGGAGCGGGTGAAGGAGATCGAGGCGAAGTACGAGGGCCGGGAGATCCCCCGTCCGCCGTTCTGGTCCGGCTACCGGGTGATCCCGGATCGCATCGAGTTCTGGTTCGGCCGCCCCAGCCGCCTCCACGAGCGCGAGCAATACACCCTCAAGGGTGGTGATCCGCCGGAGTGGACGAAGGAGCTGCTGTACCCGTGAGGTGATCCAAGGCCGAAAACGCAGACTCCCGGCCCACTGAAAAGCGGTACCGGGAGTCTGTCACCTCGGGGTCGTGCCTCAGCGTAAGCTGCGGTATAGGACGGCCCGAGGAATTATGGTACAAGCATAACCGCTTGCGTCCCACCGCGCAAGCTGTTCCCACACATCGAAATACAGATTATGACTGCCGTTGCGACCGTTACGTACGCAGCGCTCTGCAGGTGCCTTTCAAAAGAAAGGCTTGCCGGCTACAGCCTTTCCTCCGACTTCGATTCGGTGGATGCGGGCGCCCGCTACATGTGGAACATGGCCCTGTGCTCTGCGCTCACACCTGTATTGCACCTTGCCGAGGTTGCCTTCAGAAACGCTATCTACTCGGCCGGTGTCGAAGCTACCGCTAAACGGCGGCTTCGCACGGGAGTGGTGCCGTGTTGGCTCGACACGGTTCCGAGCCTGCTGCAGCGCGCAGAAGAGCGGGATGTTGCCGATGCAATCCTCCGCTTGGGATCGAAGCGGCGCCACACTCCCGGTCACTTGGTGGGCCAGCTCGGGCTCGGATTCTGGGTTCGCCTCTGTCAGCGGCCGTATGAACAAGGAAATCCAAACGGACCACAACTGTGGCCGCTGGCGCTCAAGCGGTTTCCGGGAATTCCGCGTGCATCCCGAACAAGGACGGACGTTTGGAAAGCTGCTTCGGAAATCCGTGACTTTCGGAATCTCGTCGCGCATCATCAGCCCGTCTGGGATCGCCAGCCACTGGCGGCACACCGGCGTGCGCTTGAGTTTCTCAGCTGGCTGAATCCGACGCTCGCTGCTGTTGCAGAGCAGGCATCGTTTGCAGTGCAAGTGTATAACTCGGGCTCGAACGCGTACCGCCCGTTCGCAGCCAGCGTACTCACTCTCTAGCGGCTGTGTCCCCGCCGTATCGTGGGCTGTGGGAGCTTGCCCCACGCGCGTCCACCTCTCCCCGACGGCCGGACTGATCCGTGACCGCGATTCTGCCGGGATCTGGCTTGGACGCCCAATACAGCGTCCACGCTGAGTAGCCGCGCGAAGCGCCCAGGTCCCTCCCCCAGTCGGTTTTGGGGGAGGGACAGGCTGTCCGGACGCGACGGGAGTCGCGCCGGTCAGCCAGGGAGAGGGCCCACCGGGGCAGCCACCCGCATCGCAACCCATCTACACGACCGATGACCATCTCCCGATATCTCCCGCATCTCCCCCGTCTTCTCCCGCTCGCCGCCCCGCTCCTGATCGCCGCCTGCGCGCAATCGCCGGGGCCCGCGCGGCCGGTGCCGGCGTCGGCCGCGGAGCCGCACCTGCGCAACCTGCGGCAGCTCACCTTCGGCGGCGAGAACGCGGAGGCGTACTTCTCGGCCGACGGGCGGCGGCTGATCTTCCAGTCCACCCGCCCCGGCTTCCGCCCCTGCGACGAGATCTTCACCATGGACACGCGCGGCGGAAACCTGCGCCGCGTCTCCACCGGCAAGGGGCGCACGACCTGCGGCTACTTCTACCCCGGCCGCGACCGCCTCCTCTACGCCAGCACCCACGCCGCCGACAGCACCTGCCCGCCGCGCCCCGACTTCAGCCAGGGCTACGTCTGGGCGCTGTACGACTACGACATCTGGTCTTCCGATCTCGATGGCGGCGACCTGCGACGGCTCACCGACACGCCGGGGTACGACGCCGAGGCCACCATCTCCCCCGACGGCCGCACCATCGTCTTCACCTCGACGCGCGATGGCGACCTGGAGCTGTACGCGATGGACGCCGACGGCGGCAACGTGCGGCGGCTGACGCACGAGCTGGGGTACGACGGCGGCGCCTTCTTCTCCCCCGACGGACGGCGCATCGTCTATCGCGCGCAGCATCCGTCCACGCCGCGCGAGGAGGCGGACTACCGCAATCTCCTGCGCCAGAACCTGGTGCGGCCCACCACGCTGGAGATCTGGGTGATGGACGCGGACGGCGGCAACAAGCGGCAGGTGACGCGGCTGAACGCGGCCAGCTTCGCGCCGTTCTTCCACCCCGACGGCCGGCGGATCATCTTCAGCAGCAACCACGGCGACCCGCGCGGCCGCGAGTTCGACCTGTACATGGTGCGCGACGACGGCACCGGGCTCGAGCGCATCACCGCCACCCCCGAGTTCGACGGCTTCCCCATGTTCAGCCCCGACGGACGCCACCTCGTGTTCGCCAGCAACCGCAACGCGGCCCAGCGCGGCGACACCAACATCTTCATCGCCGACTGGGTGGAGACGCCCGCCGCGGTGGCATCGACGGGAGGCGGGCGATGAACCGCCGTTCGCTCCCCCTCGCGATCGCCGCGATCGCGATCGCCGCGCCGCGGCTCGCCGCGCAGGCGTGCCCGGATGCGGCGGCGATCACCCGCGGCGTGCAGGCGCCGCTCGCTCATGTGAGATATCTCGCGGACGACGCGCTCGGGGGCCGTCTCTCGGGCACGCCGGCCGAGCGGTGCGCGGGGGATTACATCGCGGCGCAGTTCCGGCGGCTGCGGCTGGAGCCCGCGGGCGATTCGGGGACGTACTTCCAGTCGCTTCCGCTCGTCTCGGCCATCAACCCGCACGCGCCCGGCGGCACCGGCCGCAACGTCGTGGCCATTCTCCGCGGCGGCGACCCCGCGCTGGCGGGCGAGGCGGTGGTGATCGGCGCGCACTACGACCACCTGGGGCACGGCGGCCAGTTCTCCATGGCGCCTGGCGACTCGTCGATCCACAACGGCGCGGACGACAATGCGTCGGGCGTCGCGGCTCTCCTCGACATCGCTCGCCGCCTCGCGAGCGGGCCGCGGCCGGCGCGCACCGTCGTGTTCGTGGCGTTCACGGGAGAAGAAGAGGGGCTGCTCGGCTCGTCGTTCTACACCTCGCACCCGGCGGTTCCGCTGGAGCGCACGCGGGCGATGCTGAACCTGGACATGGTCGGCCGACTGGCGACGGGGCCGCTGATCGTGTACGGGGTGGAGACGGCGGACGAGTGGCGGGCGCTGGTCGACAGCGCGGCGGCGGCCGAGGGGGTGCAGGTGCGTGGTGGCGGCGACGGGTTCGGCGCCAGCGACCAGACCTCGTTCTACGCGAAGGGGCTGCCGGTGCTGCACTTCTTCACCAACGTGCACGCCGACTACCACCGCCCGTCGGACGACTGGGACAAGATCGACCCGCGCGGGCTGGCGACCGTGGCCGGCGTGGTGACGCGGATCGCGCGCGGCGTGGCGGGGCGGCCGGCGGCGCTCACCTTCCGGCGCGCGGCGCCGCCGCGGCAGGCGGGGAACGTGGCCACGCCGGGCTACGGTGCGTACCTGGGCTCCATCCCCGACTTCACCCCCGTGCCCGACGGGGTGAAGCTGAGCGGCGTGCGCGCCGAGTCGCCCGCCGAGAAGGCCGGCATCCGCGCCGGCGACGTGATCGTACGGCTGGGGGAGATGGATGTGCACGACCTGCAGGGCCTGACCGACGCACTCCGCGCGCACAAGCCCGGCGACACGGTGCGCATCGACGTCCTCCGCGACGGCCGGCGCATCACCGTGACGGCGACGCTCGGCACGCGCGGCGGGGGGTGAAAGCACCTCGTCCCCGGATCGCCAACGCTTCACCCCTCGCTCTGGAGCCCGTGGATGTCCACACGAAGGCAAAGAGTCATCGCCAACCTCAAGAGCACAGGCCGCTTCCGCCGCGTTCGCTCCGGACGGGACGACTACAAGATGATCTTGAAGAATCCCGAGCTGCACCGCATGCTGCTCCGAGCAGACCGTGACATGCGGGAAGGCAAAGGTGTTCACATGACGGTCGAGGAACTGCGACAGCGGTTCGGAATCGAGCCGTGAAGGAGGCTGCCTCGGTCCGCAAGTAACCGCGGCGAACGACGAGAAAGCCCGGCTGCCTCACGTTGAAGGCGGCCGGGCTTGTTTTCTGCTCGAATTGGACGACACGCCTCAGTCGTTCGATTCGGTCATGAAGGTGATGGCCGACCTGATGTTGCGCGTGAGCGCGTTCCACAGCTGCGGGCGCTGCTGCGCGGTGGCGTTCAGCATCTGCTCCACGTGCGCGAAGCCGGTCTGCTCCGCCGCCCAGCGCACGTGGTCGGGGAGATGGTAGGTGACGCTGGTGAAGATCTTCAGCGTCTTCTTCTCCTCCGCGTGCAGCACGCCGCGCCCGGCCAGCCCCGCCTTCACCCGTGCGCAGAGCGACTGTGCCGGGCTCTGGCTGCGCTGCCCGAGGATGCCGGAGACGAGGTCGTCCACCTTCGGGTGCTGGTGCACGGAGGTGACGATCACGCGCTCGAGCGATCCCTCGGGCCACCCCACCTGCCGCGCACCGGGAACGGCGTGCAGGTGCTCGGTCTTCATCAGCCCGAACATCGCCTTCCCCTGGCGCAGCTCCAGGCCGATGGCGCCCGCCTGCTCGTTGGCCAGGAACGCCGCGGCCAGGATGCTGTTCGCCAGCCGGTCGGCGTCGATCTTGGAGCCGGTGGAGAGCACCACCTCGCTGTAGCCGAGCATCCCCGCGGGCGTGCTGAAGCGGTCGCCGAAGAGAAGGACGCGCTCGCTCGGGGTGAGGACGAGCGGCGCGGCAGCGGGCTGTGGATCGGTCATCGTCTCGAAATCCTGTCGATCGTTAGGGCGAAGAACGGCGGGATGATAATTCACTTGTTTACATCCATCTGCAACCCCATAAAGGCGATGGGCTCACGCAGAGGCCGCAGAGGTCGCAGAGGAACTGATCACTCCTCTGCGACCTCTGCGGCATCTGCGTGAGACTTTCTCTTTTCCTCAGTTTTGCAGTTCGCGCGGCGTTGCGTCCACGAGCCGGCCTTCGACGCGCGGGGTGATGGGCTGCCCGCGCGCGAAGGCGGCGGTCAGCGCATCGAAGGCGGCCAGCTTCAGGTCCGGCCCCGGCGGCACCTTGCTGATCGCGCGCTGGTTGAAGGTGTAGCCGTCGCCGCCGCTGTACAGGTAATCGGGGACGGCGACCACGTACACGCTGTCGTCCGCCAGCGGCGCCCACGCGCCGCCGCGCTGCACCTGCACGTCCAGGATGCGCTGCCCCTCGGGCCGGCTGCGGTCGAAGCGCACCTTCAGCCCGCTCACCTGCAGGAAGCGACCCTCGCCGCGCCCGCCGGAGACGGAGCGCTCCAGCACCGTCTCGCGCAGGTCGCGCCCGCGCAGCGACACCAGCCCCACGCGCGTGGGGAAGCCGAAGGTGCGCGCCAGGTGCTCCCAACGGATCGTGCCGCCGAACACGTCGTCGATGCGCAGCGCGCCGCCGTTCAGCACCGCCACGTCCGCCGGCGCGGTGGGGAAGGCGGTGCGCATCTGATCCGCCAGCCAGTTCCCCCACGCGCTCTCGGCGTTGCGCACCGTCTCCTCCGAGGCGTCCATCAGCGAGTCGCTGCGGCCGATCACCGCGTCCATGAACGGCACCTTCTCGCGCAGCTGGGCCGCCCACTTCTCCGTCACCTGCCGCTGGTAGCCGGGGTCGATGGCGATGGTCGAATCGACCTCCACCGCCTCCGCGCGCGCCGTGGCCCGCCGCCCGCTCCGCGACAGCGTCACCCGCCAGATCCCGCGCGCGTTCGACTCGCCCTTGGTGATCAGCGCCGTGTTGTCCGTGCCGGGATCGACGATGCGGAAGTGCTCGTGCCCGCCGCAGATCCACGCGAAGCGCGGGTGCGTGCGGCGCAGCCGGCTGATCTGGCGATCCGTCTCGTGCGCCAGGTGCGTGAGCCCGACGATCACGTCCGCGCCGCGCGACTCGAGGGAGCGGATCATCCGCTCCGCGTCCTGCACGAACGCCGAGTCCGGCCGCGCGTAGTCGCGCGGCGAATCGAGGAAGGTGAGGGTGAAGATCCCCAGCCGGAGCCCGCTGGCGGTGGTGATCACGGTGTCGCGCCCCACGCGCCGGTCCGCCGCCGAATCCCCCGTCGCGAGGACGACGTTGCCGGCGAGCCACGGGAAGCGCGACGCCTTGATCGCGTCCGCCACCATCCCGGGCCGGCGCTCGTCGAACTCGTGGTTGCCGGGGACGAAGACGATCGGCGCCACGCCGGCCAGGTAGTTCAGCGCGTCGATCATCTGCTGGCCGGCGAAGTAGCGGCTCTCCAGCGACGGCGCGATGGCGTCGCCCGCGTGCAGCACCAGCACGTCCGCGCCGCCCGCCTTCGCCTGCTGCGCCAGGGTCACGACGCGGCCGATGCCGCCCGCGCGCCCGTTCTCCACCGCGTCCACGCGGTACACGTCGTTCAGCTGCAGCACGGTCACCGCCGGCGCGGCGCGCTGCGCGGCCGCAGCCGCGGGGATCGCCAGCAGGGCGGCCAGCGCGCCGGCGCGTAGGGTCGATCGAGGGAAAGGCATCTTCACGGATCGGAGCCGGGGGATGAACGACGGAGCGCGGGACGATACGCCGCCGCATCGCCCGGACACAAGGCGCGCGGCGGCGATGCGATCTCCCGCGCATCCCGCATCGTTTCCGTTGTTCCGGTCGATGGGGACGATTAGTGTTTGTCCAATCGCCCGCCACCCCCCATTCCGCAGGAGGACGAGATGTTCCACGAGTTCCGGAAGTTCATCGCCCGCGGCAACGTGATGGACCTGGCGGTCGGCATCGTGATCGGCGCGGCGTTCACGGCGGTGGTCAAGAGCTTCGTGGACGACATCCTGATGCCGCCCATCGGCCGCATGACCGGCGGCGTGGACTTCAAGAACCTGTTCGTCGCCCTCGACGGCCAATCGTATCCCTCGCTCGATGCAGCCAAGGCGGCGGGCGCGGCCACGGTCAACTACGGCGCGTTCATCAACAACGTGATCGCGTTCGTGATCGTGGCCTGGGCGGTGTTCATCATGGTGCAGGCGTACGACCGCATGCGCCGCAAGGAGGCCGCCGCGCCCGAGCCGGACCGCCGCGACTGCCCCTTCTGCCGCGAGAGCGTGGCGCTGGCCGCCAGCCGCTGCCCGCACTGCACCGCCGAGCTGACGCCTGCGGGGGTGACGGCCTCGTAGCAGCGCCTGGCATCGCAAGAGAGTTCTCACGCGGAGACGCGGAGACGCGGAAGAGCCGGGCTGCTCCTCCTCGTCTCCGTGAGCACTTTCGTGGTTGATAATCAACCACGCAATGGTTGAATTTCAGCCACGCGGTGGCTGATTTTCACGCTGAGTGTCCAGAAGACGGAGGAGCCGCGCGACGTCGGAGGTCGGCGCGGCTTCGATGATTTCCGGGAGATGGCACTACGTCTCCGGCTCCGGCTTTTTCGGGCGCTTGCGCTGGCGCGGGCGCGCGTAGGGGATCTCGGCGGCGTACTCGTCGCGGACGCGGCGGAGGAGCCAGCGCTCGAGCGCCACGGTGGACGGCGGCGGCTGCTCCGAGCTGCGCACGATGTCGAAGATGGCGCGGACCTCCGTGGTCGCGCGCTCCACGCCGCGCGGCAGGATCAGCTTCAGCGGCGTGGGGCTCGACCCCGGCTGCGCCACCTCGGCCACCTTCCGAGCCCCCTTCGGGTAGCGCTGCACGTACAGCCGGGCGATGGCCTCGCGCGTCCTCGGGTGCGGCGTTTCGATGTCGCCCGAGATGAACTTGCGCACGGCCTCGCGCCCCCGCCCGATCAGCCGGCCGGCCTCACGGAGGTTGCTGTCCTGCACCAGCTCGGCCATGAAACGCCGCAGCTCCTCGACGGGCACTTGGCGCCACGCCGGGACCTGCCGGACGTCCATCTCCGGCTCTGCATTGGCCTTACGGCCACTTTGTCCGTCCGTTTCTTTGGGACACTGGCCAGTCTAGAGTGTGGCCCGTAGGTGCGCAAGAGGGTCGGAACGGGGAGGGAACGGCCCGGCGGCCGGGGGCCTGGTGCCCCCGCCGCCGCGGGTCGTGCGGGGATCAGTGCCCGGCCACCGAGATGCTGGAGAACTGCAGGGAATTCTGCACGTTGAACGACACGCTCTGCCCGTCGTGCAGCACGATGCCGTCGGTCATGTAGCCCTCGGTGCTGCCGATGGGGTCCACCAGCAGCCGCACGTTCTCGCTCCCGGACAGGAACCGCGAGGGAAGACGGAAGTTTGCGCTGCTCATGCTGGTCACCTGCCCCAGGCGCATGCGGGTGCCGCCGTGCACCGCGTACACCACCACGTCCATCCAGTTGTAGTTCTCCACGTGCACCGTGGCGCTGGGCGCGGCGGAGCGGTGGGTCACGACCTGCGGGCCGTCCGCCAGGTTCATCACCATGGGGGTGTCGCTGCCGCCGGCCGAGGCGCAGGCTCCCAGGGAAAGGCTCGCCGCCACCGCGGCCACCACCGTCTTCAGCGCGTGCATGGTTCCCTCCTCCATGGTGTCCGGAAAGCACAAGAGGCGCCCTACCCAGGGCGCCTCGTCGCGCACAGCCCGCAACTCCAGGTTGCGCTTCGGGTTATCTCAATTCGCGTGCCATCCGCCGACCGCGCGGCGCGTCACGCATCTCCAAATGTGACAACGGGTTGGATGGTGTAGCAGGAAACGTCAGACAGGACGGGCGATTCGCGGTATGTATCACATCAGCAAATCACGCACCAACTGCACATCTCCCTGTAGGGTCGATAGATGGGGGGCTTTCGTTTCAAGGCGGGTGAGAGCGATCACTCCGCGCTTGCAGGTCCCTCCGAAACGCGCGTAGGATGCGGCGCCTCTCATCCCCCTCACCCATCCGTATCATCGAGCCGGAGACGACATCCATGGGACAGCAGACGACGGTCGAAGTGCGCGCCATCGCGGCGGGCGGAAAGTTCCTGGGGAACGACATCGGGGGCGCGGAGATCACCGTGCGCGACGCCGCGACCGGCGAGTGGATCGCGGGCGGGCGGGTGCGCGGCGATTCGGGCGTCACCGGCGAGATCATGGACCAGCCGCGCGACTGGGGCACACCCGTTCCGGTGGACCAGTCGTCCGTCTTCACCCTCACCCTCGACCTGGTGCAGCCGCGGCTGCTGGAGATCGCCGCGCACGGGCCGCTGGGGTCGCTGCAGTCCGCCCGCCGCGTCACCGTGCAGCAGTGGGTGGCGCCGGGGATGGACCTCACGGAAGCGCAGGGCGTGCAGGTGGTGATCCCCGGCCAGCTGGTGGAGATCGTCGACCCGCCCACGCACACGCAGCTCGCCGCGCCCGGGCCGGTGACCATCCGCGCGAACGTGGCGATGATGTGCGGCTGCCCCATCACCAGCCCCGACGGCGGGCAGACCGCGTACTGGCCGCAGGGAGACTTCGACGTCACCGCGCTGGTCTACGTGCTGGTGGACGAGAATCCCGCGCAGCTGCAGCAGGTGGTGCCGCTGTCCTATGCCGGCACACCCAGCCAGTTCACCGGGTCGTGGACGATGCCGGCGGTGGGCTTCTACGAGATCGTGGTGGTCGCGCGGCAGACGGGGACGGCGAACACCGGCGTGGACCGCACCACCGTCTTCACCCTTCCCCCGTCGCCGCCGGCGGGATGACGGCGGACGCGTCGACGGAGTCCACATCCGCACCGGAACCGATCTTGCCGCGCGAGCCCTCATCCCCCGCCGCCACCGGGTCGGGGGAACGGAACTCGATCTGACGACAGGGCGGCTGGATGCCGGGACGGTACGACGCCACGCTGGTGGCGGTTTCCGTGCTGATCGCGATCTTCGCGGCGTACGCGGCGCTCGCGCTGGCTTCGCGCGTGCACGCGGTGCAGGGGCGCTTCCGCGCGGCGTGGCTGGCGGGGGGGAGCCTGGCCGTGGGGCTGGGGATCTGGGCCATGCACTTCGTGGGGATGCTGGCCTTGCGCCTTCCCATCCCCGTGGCCTACGCCGTTCCCACCGTGATCCTCTCCGCGCTGGTGCCCGTGGCGGCGTCGGCGCTCATGCTCCTCCTCTTCTCCCGCGAGCGGCTGGCCGGCGGCGTGCTGCTGGCCGCGGTGGTCCCGGTCGGCGTCGCGCTGGCGGGGATGCACCTGCTGGGGATGGCGGCGATGCGCGCGGAGGCGCACGTCGCCTTCGACCAAGCGCTCGTGGTGGCCGCGTGGGGACTGGCCTTCGCCGCCGCGTTCGGGCTGCTCTGGCTGGGCCGCGAGATGCGCGGCGACGAGTCGCCGGCCGGCCGCCGCCGCAAGCTGGTGGCGGCCGTGGGCATCGGCGCCACTATCGCGGCGATGCACTACACGGCGATGTCGGCGGCGCACTTCACCCGCCTGCGCTCCACCCTGCACGTGGCCCAGGAGACGGTGGTGCAGACGCGCGGGCTGGCGTGGGGCGTGGCCACGGCGACGGTGGCGCTGCTGGCGACCATCGTCTTCGGCGCGCTGGTGGACCGCCGGGCGCGGGCCCGCAGCGCCGAGACCGAGGCGCTGCGCCGCAGCGAGGACCGCTTCCGCTCCCTCGTGCTGGCCACCGCGCAGATCATCTGGACGACGGACGAGAAGGGCGAGTTCGCCGCCGAGCAGCCCGAGTGGGCGGCGTTCACGGGCACCACCTTCGACGAGTACCGCGGGTGGAAGTGGCTGGAATGCGTGCACCCCGCCGACCGCGAGCGCGCCGCCGCCACCTGGCGCGCCGCACTGGAGAGCCGCACGCTGTACGAGGGCGAGTACCGCCTGCGCCGCCACGACCGGCAGTTCCGCGACATGCAGGTGCGCGCCGTCCCCGTGCTGGAGCCCGGCGGCCGCGTCCGCGAGTGGGTGGGCGCGGAGACCGACATCACCGAGCGGCGCAAGGCCGAGCGCGACGCGCAGTTCCTGGCCGATGCCAGCCGCGTCCTCGCCTCGTCGCTCGACTATCCCACCACGCTGCGCAGCGTGGCCAGGCTGGCGGTGCCCGAGCTGGCGGACTGGTGCGCGGTGGACCTGCTGGCCGAGGGCGGGGGGATGCAGCGCGTGGCCGTGGAGCACGAGGATCCCGAGAAGGTGGAGTTCGTGCACCGGCTGCAGGAGCGCTACCCGTCGGACCCGCTGTCGGAGCGCGGGCTGCCGCAGGTGATCCGCAGCGGGCGCGCCGACATGATGGCCGAGATCCCCGACGAGCTGATCGCCGCCGCGGCGCGCGACCCCGAGCACCTGGCGCTGATCCGCGGGCTGGGGCTCAGGAGCTACATCGTCGTCCCCCTGATCGCCCGCGACAAGACGCTGGGGGCCATCACCCTGGTGCACGCGGAGAGCGGGCGGCGCTACGACGCGCAGGACCTGGCGCTGGCCGAGGAGCTGGCCCGCCGCGCCGCCGTGGCCATCGACAACGCCCGCCTCTTCGCCGAGACGGAGGAGGCGCGCGCGCAGCTGGAGCAGCAGGCCGCCGAGCTGCAGGAGGCGCAGGCGGAGATGGAGATGGCGCACGACGAGCTGCAGCGCGCCAACGACGAGCTCCTCCAGCGCACCGCCGAGGCCGAGCGCGCCCGCGAGGCGGCGGACGAGGCGAACGCCGCGAAGAGCGCCTTCCTCGCGACGATGAGCCACGAGCTGCGCACGCCGCTGAACGCCATCGCCGGGTACGCGCAGCTGCTGGAGATGGGGATCCACGGCGAGGTGAACGACACCCAGCGCGAGTACCTCGACAAGATCCGCCGCAACCAGACGCACCTCCTCGGCCTCATCAACGACGTGCTGAACTTCGCCAAGATCGAGGCGGGGCAGGTGCAGTACGAGATCGGCGACGTGCCGGTGGACGAGACGCTGGCCGCGGTGGAGGCGCTGATCGAGCCGCAGGTGAAGGCCCGCCGCCACCACTACGCCTACCGCCGCGGCGACCCGGCGGTCACCGCGCGCGCCGACCGCGACCGGGTGGAGCAGGTCGTCCTCAACCTCCTCAGCAACGCGGTGAAGTTCACCAGCCCGGGCGGGCGGATCGTGATGGAGTGGGAGGCGGACGGCCGCGCCGTGCGCATCCGCGTGCGCGACACCGGCCGCGGCATCCCGGCCGACAAGCTGCCGGCCATCTTCGAGCCCTTCGTGCAGGTGGACCCCACGCTCACCCGCAGCAGCGAGGGCACGGGGCTCGGCCTCGCCATCAGCCGCGACTTGGCCCGCGCGATGAAGGGCGACCTCACGGTGGAGAGCCGCGAGGGCGTGGGCTCCACCTTCACCCTCACCCTCCCCCGCGGCCCCGACCGCGCCGTCCCCGCCCCCGAGGCCGAGGAGGACGCGGAGGCGCGAGTGGCGTAGGCCTCGTCGCATCGCCCGGCTGTCCTTTGCCTCACGCGGAGACGCGGAGGACGCGGGTGGCGTAACGCGCTTCGTCTTCCCCGGCTGCCGGAGAACGGGGAAGGAGGGGATCTGAGCCGGGAGGACGGCCGCCCCGGCGGGAGCGTGGAAGAACGGGGGTGCGATGAAAAGACGCGGGGCCGCCGGTGGGGCGGCCCCGCGTCGGTCGCTTCAGCGGAAGCGCGGCGTCAGCCGGGCGGGGAAGACGCGCGGCGGCTGCGCCTTCGGCACCATGGTGACCCAGACGGTGGCGCTGTCCATCGGCGCGGAGCCGTCCGCGCGGCGGTAGCGCGACCCTTCGCCGTAGGCGCGCAGCATCACCCCCACGCGCGTGGTGTCGGCGTCGCGCTGGCCCGCCACGAACATCGGCACCCGCAGCGTGAAGCGCCCGTCGGGCCCCGAGAGCGCGCGCAGCTGCGGCGTGGTGCCCTGCTGCGGGTCCACCGGGCGGTACACGGCCACCGCCACCGAGTCCAGCGGCTCGCCCGCGGGCCCCACCACCACGCCGCTCACCGTGGCGTGGTGGGTGGTGCCGAACTCGTTTCCCGTTCCCGCCGCCGGCGGTGGTGCGGGGCCGCCGTCCCCCGCGGCGGGCGCGGGCGCGGCGGGCCTGCATCCCGCCAGCGCGGCCGCGGCCACCCCCGCCATCCACATCCTCGTCATCGCCCTCCTCCTCTCTCGTGCCCGTCTCGCCGGGCTCACGCCACGCCGTAGAAATTCCGGTGCCAGAGCCGCCGGACAGCGTCGGTGCTGTATCCCGCGGGCACGGTGGCGTTGCGCACCACCGAGTCGGCCGGGTACCAGCTGAAGTAGCCGAGCGACTCGGCCGACAGCCTCGCGGTGGTGTTCCCTTCCATGCAGTACACCACCAGGTCGATCCCGTCGAAGGCGGTGAGCGTGGTGGTGCCGCTGGTGACCGTGCAGGAGCGGATCAGGTTGGCCAGGAACGATCCCTGGTACGACACGCCGTCCCAGCTGTCGTCGCTCCCCGTCTGGTTCGACGGCCCGTCGGGCGCGCTGGACGCGTCGACGAAGTCGTACAGGAAGCCCGCCACCGCGCCCTCCACCTGCGCGCCGTCCTTCCCCGAATAGAAGGTCTGGCTCTCGATCGTGTAGTCGCTGTAGTAGGTGCTCGTCAGCGCGTCGCCGGCCACCCACACGGCGAAGAAGGTGGCGAACCCCTCCACGAACGCGCACGACCACTGGTACTGCCGGTCGATGTAATGCTCGCCGTTGGGGCTGCAGTAGTAGTTGGACCACGGCTCGATCGCCGCCCAGTGGTAGGCGTGCCCGTATTCGTGGATGGTTACGAAACGCCCGTCTTCGGTGAACACCCGGGTGTAGTTGAGCCGGATGGTGTCCTGCGTCTGGTTGTAGTTGATGGCGAAGGCCGAATCGGTGGGGTGCACGATCACCGGCACCCGCCCGCGCGACAGGCCGAAGCGGCTCTCGGCCACGGGCACGTACTGGTTGAGCAGGACGTGCGCGTGCGCCGCGTAGTTGTTCGCGGCGGTGAAGCTCGGGTTGGCGCCGTTCCCCTCGTTGAAGTACGACACCCCTGCGTTGGCCTGCCCCGGGCTGACCACGTGGGCGATGCGGTTCCGCAGCGAGATGCTGGCGTCGTAGATGCCGCTGGAGCAGGAAAACGAGAACGAGCCGTCGGCCGCCGTGGCCACGGTGAAGGAGTTCAGCGGCGCGTAGCTGGAATTCAGGCAGGTGACACTGACCTCCGCGTTCGGCACCGGCCTGTTGGTGCCTGTGTCGTTGTTATAGTAGCGGAAGAAGCCCGAGGTGCTGGTGACCAGATGCGCCGGCTCCGCGGCCGCCCGCACCGCGGCCAGCGCCGGGGCCGCACCGTGCGCACGGGTCTCGACGAAGGGGCCGAAGGCGCCGAACAGCGGGAGGCGGCTCCCCGCCAGCACGGCGGGATCGTACCCGGCCGTCACGCGGCCCCCGCCGTCGTCCACCAGCAGGTACAGCTCCTCGGAGCTTTCCTCGACCACCGCGGTGTCGCCCACCACCGAGCGCTCGCCCGCGGGCGGCTGGCTGCGCGTCTGTGCCACCACCCGGTAGTAGCCCGCGCTCGGGAAGGTGATGGTGGCGGTGAGCTGCCGCTGCGCGCCCCGTCCCATGGCCCCGCGCGAGGTGGCGGCGGGCGGCACCGCGTCGCCGGGCTGCGCCACCTCGCCGTCCGGTGCCACGATCCGGAAGTCCACGTCTCCCGCGGCGTGCCGCGCGGCCGCCAGGGCGGTGACCACGATGGGCGTGCCGGGGCGGAAGCTGCCGCTGGCATGCAGGTCCAGCCCGATGCGGCGCACGGCCGGGGCGTCGCCGGTGTCGTCGCGGTTCGGCCCGCGCGAGCGCGGCCCCGGTTCCGTCACCGCGGCGGGATCGTCGCTGCACCCCGCGAGCAGCGTGAGCGCGGCCACACCCGTGAGCCATCTGCGAGCTCCTCTGCGCTTCATGTGGGTCCTCCGGAAAGCGCGCGGCGGTTGCGGGGCTCCTCGGTGAAGGAGCCCGGAAAACGGCTCAACGGCCGCCACGCAATCCGGATGCCCACTTTACTGTCTTAAAGTGGACGGTCTAAAAACGTAGCAACATTTGACAGAGTCGAGATATGGAGGCGGCACACGGGATTCCGTCCACCGGGGCTTTCTCCCGGGGATGCCGGACGCGACATTCTGGTCCCTCTCCGCCTTTCGCGGAATCGCGGCTGACGGCGTCGCGCCCGGCGGCGGGAGCGGGCGTGCCGGAACCTGGGGCGCCGAGCGGGGTCCATCACGGCTCGCGGAGGGAGCGGCCGGGCGGTTCGTATCGACAACGGACGGCCGGGGCGCTACCTTCCATCCGTTTTTCTCCCAACGACCTACCCCCGCAGCGCGGTTCATGACCCAAGCTACCAGGACCGAGCGCGTCCGCACCGCCGCGGCGCCCGAGACCCCCGCCGGCGAGCCGGCGGCGCAGCGCCCGCCCTACCGGCTGGCGCTGGTCGCGGCCGTCGCCGTGTTCGCGCTCTACGCCTTCACCCTGGCGCCGACGACGGCGTTCTGGGACACCAGCGAGTACATCGCCACCAGCCACATCCTGGGGATCCCGCACCCGCCGGGGAACCCGCTGTTCGTGCTGCTGGCGCGCGCGTGGGACCTGCTGCTGTCGCCCACGGGGCTCCCCACCGCCGTCCGGATCAACCTGTTCAGCGCCTTCATGAGCGCGGGGACGGCGTTCTTCTGGTACCTGCTGGTGCACCGCATCCTGGGCTTCTTCGACGGGCGCGAGAGCGTGCGGCGCGTGGGGGCTGCGGTGTCGGTGCTGGTGTCGGCCACGGCGTACACGGTGTGGAGCCAGAGCAACGTCAACGAGAAGGTCTACACCGTCTCGATGTTCACCATCGCCGCGCTCAGCTGGCTGGCGTTCCTCTGGCGCGACCACGTGGAGGAGCACCGCGGCATCCGCGGCCCCAGCCGCTTCCACGACGACAACGTGCTGGTGCTGATGGTGTTCATCCTGGCGCTGTCGGTGGGCAACCACCTGATGGCGTTCCTGTCGGCCCCCGCGGTGCTGCTGTTCATCTTCCTGGTCCGTCCCGCCTCGTTCGCCAACTGGCGGCTGTACGCGTTCGCGGCGCTCTTCGGCTTCCTCGGCCTGTCCGTCCACCTCTTCCTGTCGATGCGCGCCGGGCTGCACCCGGTGATCAACGAGGCCGACCCCAGCTGCCCGTCGGTGGGCTCGGCGCTCCTCAGCATCATGGGGTTCGGCACGGTCAAGCTCCCCGGCGCCTGTGAGAACCTGTACGCGTCGCTGGCGCGCGAGCAGTACGGCAAGCCCAGCATCTTCGCGCGGCAGGCGCCGTTCTGGGCGCAGATGGCCACCTACTTCCAGTACTTCGACTGGCAGTGGGGGCGCTCGGTCAGCGGCGTGCAGGGGTACTTCGGGCCGGGGCGCATCTTCATCACCCTGCTGTTCACCGGGCTGGGCGGCTACGGCGCGTGGGAGCACTTCCGCCGCGACCGCAAGAGCTTCCTGTACGTGGCGGTGCTCTTCCTCACCCTGTCGGTGGGGCTCACCATCTACATGAACTTCAAGTACGGCTTCACGCAGGTGCAGCACCTGGGGCTCAGCAGCGAGATGAGCGAGGTGCGCGAGCGCGACTACTTCTTCCTGGTCTCCTTCAGTCTGTGGGGATTGTGGGTGGGGATCGGGCTGACGGCGCTCTGGCTGGAGCTGTCGGAGGCCATGGGCGGCGGCGACCGCAAGCTGGTGCCCGCCGCGGCGGTGTTCCTCCTTGCCCTGATCCCGCTGGCGCTGAACTGGAGCTACGCCGACCGGCGGGGCGACTACGCGGCGCGCGACCTCGCGTACAACCTGCTGCAGTCGGTGGAGCCGTACGGGGTGCTGTTCACCAACGGCGACAACGACACCTTCCCGCTCTGGTACGTGCAGGAGGTGGAGGGGATCCGGCGCGACGTGACGGTGATCGTGCTGAGCTACCTGAACACCCCCTGGTACCCCAAGCAGCTGCGCGACGTCACGCGGCCGTGCGCGGCGGGGCAGGACCCGCTGGCCGATCCCACGCGCATCACCTGCCAGCGACCCTACGGGGGGAACGGCGCGCGGCTCTATGACGGGTCGAAGAAGCCGACGCGCTCGATCCTGGGGATGACGGACCAGGAGATCGACGCGATGACGGCGCCGCCCGGGTACATCCAGCTGGCCAGCGACGCGGTGTTCCAGGCGCGCGGCGTGTCCATCACCTACAAGCAGGGGACGGCGCTGGAGGCCAACCAGCAGCTGCTGCTGGCCATCATCCGCCAGGCGTGGGGCGACCGGCCGATCTTCTTCGCCAGCACCACCAACATCCAGTTCGACATGCAGCTGTACCCGTACGTGGCGCGGCAGGGGCTGGCGTTCAAGCTGGTGACGCCCGAGGAGGGGCGCGGGCTGCTGTCGATGACCCCCGAGGGCGCGCAGTACAACCCCATCTTCGGCGCGTTCTCGAACGTGAACGCGGGCGAGCGGCTGCTGGCGGGCGGCGGCTTCATGACGCGCGGCCTGGAGAACCGGAAGCACTGGGCCGACGACGCCACGCGCAACATCCCCATCCATTACTACTACGCCTTCATGGCGCAGGCGGCCGCCGAGGATCTGCGCGGCAACCGCGCGCTGGCGCAGCAGCTGGAGGCCACGGGGAACAAGTTCGACGCGCTCTCCCGCCGCTGACGCTTTCGGGTGATCGAACGACGAGGGCCTTCTCCTCCATCGCGGGGGGAGAGGCCCTCGTCGCATTTCCAGCTTCGTAATAGTCTCACGCAGAGTCAGCAGAGTCAGCAGCTAAGTGCAGCTGTTCTCCTCTGCTGACCCTGCTGACTCTGCGTGAGACAATTCGTTTTCAGACGCAGCAGACGGTGTCGGGGATGCAGACCGACGGCTCGCAGGTGGGTCCGCACGTCATCCCGCAGGTGTCGTCGGCGGTCATCGGCGGACAGTTCTGGTGGGTGAAGATGGACTCGCGCCCCCGCACCGTGCCCCGTGCGACCTGCGCCGTGTCCGTGGTGGCGAAGGCATCCACCCGCAGGTCGTCCAGGATCAGCTTGTGCTTCATCGTTCCCTCCCCGGTGGAAAGGTGGGCCATCCCCGGAAGCCGCTTCCGGTGCGAGGGCGGCGGGCCCCCTCTTCTCTGATGCTCGAGCGGTCCCGGACGTTGTAATACCGAGTCTCAGGATCAACTGTGCAATGTCATTCCGAAGGCGCTGCGCCGGCCTGTCCTCCACGCAAAGCCGTGGCGCCTGAGGAATCTGTGGCCGGCTCCCGAGCCACAGGCCGCCTGTCGCACGGACGCATGCCACAGATTCCTCGGGCGCCGCCCGGTATCGGCGCGATTGAAGGTTCGGAGCAGCGGCGCCGCTCGGAATGACATCCGATCTGAATGCACAATCAATTGCAGCAACCGGTATCACTCAGCCGTCCAGCTCCACCGACTCGAGGTGGTGGGGGATGGTGCACGCCCAGCCGAAGCGCTCCTCGATGCGCACCCGCAGCGCGTCCGCGGCCTGCGGCTCGCCATGGGTGATGAAGACGCGGCGCGGCGGGGCGGGCACCGTGGCCAGCCACGACAGGATCTCCTCGTAGTCGGCGTGCGCGGAGAGGCCGTCCAGCTGCTCCACCCGGCAGCGGATGGGCACCCAGCCGCCCAGCAGCTTGACCTCGCGCGCGCCGGCCACCATCTGCGCGCCGCGCGTCCCCGGCGCCTGGTAGCCGGCGAAGAGCACGGTGTTGCGCGTATCGCCCGCGAGCACGCGGAGATGGTGCAGCACGCGCCCGCCCGTCAGCATCCCGCTGGCGGAGATGATCACGCGCGGAAAGCTCATCCGGTCGATCCGCTTCGATTCCTCCACGCTGTCCGTCGTCTCGATCCCCTCGCAGATGAAGCGGCACTCGTCGGGCGACAGCCGCACCGCCTCGGGGTGCTGCGTGAAGACGGCCGTCGCCCGCGTGGCCATGGGGCTGTCGAGGTAGATGGGGATGTCGGGGATGCGGCCGCCGCGCTTCAGGCGGTGAAGCTGGTACATCAGCTCCTGCGCGCGTCCCACCGCGAAGGCGGGGATGAGCACCGCGCCGCCGCGCGCCGCCGTCTGCGCGATCACCTGCGCCAGCTCCTCGCCCGGGTCTTCTCGGGGATGGAGCCGGTCGCCGTACGTCGACTCCACCAGCAGCCAGTCGCACGCGGGCGCCGGGTCGGCGTCGGGGAGAAGCGGATCGTTCGGCCGTCCCAGGTCGCCGGAGAAGAGGATCGTGCGCCCGCCGATCCCCATCTCCACCGTCGCCGCGCCAGGCATGTGCCCCGCGCGGCGGTAGCGGAACGTGGCGCCGTCTCCCAGCCGCGTCTCCTCGTCCCATCCCACGCTCCGCATCCGCGACACGGCGCGCTCGGCGTCGTGCACGGTGTAGAGCGGGAGCGCGGGGTTGTGCTTCGAGATGCCGTGGCGGTTGGCGAACTCGGCTTCTTCCTCCTGCAGATGCGCGCTGTCCGCCAGCATGATCTCCGCGAAGTCGGCCGTCGCGGGCGTGCACCACACCGGGCCGCGGAAGCCCTCGCGTACGAGCGCGGGGAGCATCCCCGTGTGGTCCAGGTGCGCGTGCGTCAGCACCACCGCGTCGAGCGACGCGGGGTCGAACGGCCACGGCTCGCGGTTCCGGAGACGAAGCTCCTTGAGCCCCTGGAACATCCCGCAGTCCACCAGCACCTTCCGCCCCTCCGCCTCCACCAGGTACTTCGACCCGGTGACCGTCCCCGCCGCGCCCAGGAAGGTGATCCGCACGCCCGCCTCCTCGTCTGGTCGAAAAACTCCAATCGCCGGGATGCCCGATTTTCGGGTTTGCACAGATGACTGTGCATGCGGACGGCTGATATTAAAAGAGTCTCACACGGAGGAAACGGAGGGAACGGAGGGATGATGGCGCCGCACGTCCTTCCTCCGTTTCCTCCGTTCCCTCCGTGTGAGCCCTTCGGTTTCGGTTGTCCCGGCTCGCGTCGTGTAGGGGAAATTACGCATCCCGCCGCCGGTCTTCCCGACTGACGGCCGATCACGCGGCGGGTTATCGTCCTTCGCGATCGGCTGGCGAACGCCGGTGTTGCGCGGGGAAGGCGCGTGGCGGAGCTTGTTCGCAGGGCCCCGCAGCCGGAATCCGCCACGTGGAAGAGGAGGAAGGGATGAGCCCCACGCACCCCGTCATCCGCGCGCTGGACCGCGCCGAGTGCGAGCAGATCCTGGCCCGCAACCACGTGGGTCGCTTGGCCTACGCCTGGCAGAACCACGTGGACATCGAGCCGCTGCACTACGTCTTCCACGACGGGTGGATCTACGGGCGCACCAGCCACGGCGCCAAGATGGACGCCGTGGGCTACACCTGGTGGCCGGTGGCCTTCGAGGTCGACGAGGTGGAGGAGATCTTCCGCTGGCGCAGCGTGGTGGTGCACGGCGGCTTCTACACCATCCCCGCCGAGGGAAGCGAGTGGGAGGCCGAGGAGTGGCGCCACGGCGTGGAGCTGCTGCGCCACATCATCCCCGAGACCTTCGAGGCCGGCGATCCCGTGGCCTTCCGCACCGTCATCTTCCGCATCGCCGTGCAGGACGTCACCGGACGAGAGGCGGTGCCGGGCGCGTCGCCGGACCCGCCCGCCGGGCACGCGCTGGACGGCTGAACCCCATCCCATCCCCTGCGGGCAAGAAGACCATGGCCGAGAAGAAGATCCGTATCCTGCTGGTGGACGACCACCCGGTGCTGCGCAGCGGGCTGGACGCGCTGCTGGCGCTGGAGCCCGACATGGAGGTGGTGGGACAGGCCTCCACCGGCGAGGAGGGCATCGAGAAGACGCGCCTGCTGCGCCCCGACGTGGTGGTGATGGACCTGGCCATGCCGGGGATCGGCGGGCTCGAGGCCACTCGCAAGATCGGCGAGCTGGGGCTGGGCGCGCGGGTGCTGGTGCTCACCAGCCAGGCCGAGGAGGAGTACCTG
>DASUYB010000159.1 GCA_036377595.1 Longimicrobium sp.
ACCCCCTTCTCCCGAACTGCAGGAGAAGGGGGAGAACAACAGGTTGGAGCGAGCGTAACCCGTTGTCGCAGTTACCTCTCCCATCGGTTTGGGAGAGGTCGAAAAAGTGAAGGAGGCGAGACGGCAGTTTTGTCTCGCCTCCTTCACTTTTTCGGGTGAGGGCCATCCGGCGGCAGCCTCACCGGTCATTGCTCTACGCGACCGCTACCGCGTCCAGACGTTGTTGCTGCGGTCGGCGTCGGGGAAGGCCATCTCCGGGTCGATCTCCACCTTCACCACGGGCGAGCCGCCGGCGGGGAGGGAGACCGTGGCCGTGCGCGCGCCGGCGAGCCAGGTCTCCACGGGCACCTCGCGGCGCTCGGTTCGGCCGTCCTGGCGGGTGATCACCAGCCGCGCGGGCATCGGCGCGTTGCCGCGGTCGGCGATGGTGATCGTCGTCCCCCCATCTCCCGAAGTCACCCCCTGCACCGCCTGGTCCAGCGTCCACGCGTTGTCGTACCAGGCGGACCAGAACCATCCCAGGTCGCGCCCCGCGGCGGTGTTGAAGGCGTTGAAGAAGTCCCACGGCTGGGGATGCTTGAACGCCCAGCCGCGCGCGTACGCCTGGTAGCCGCGCGTGAACGTGGCCTCGCCGAGGAGGTTGCGCAGCGTCTGCAGCAGCGTGGCGGGCTTGGTGTACGTGGCGAAGCCGCCAGCCAGCGGGGGCGTGATGTAGTCGGTCCAGGTCATCTCGCGCACGTCGACGCCGTTGCGCACGAACGTCAGGTACTGCTGCTGCTCCTCGCGGTGCGCGCCCGGCGCGGCGACGCGGAAGAAGTCGTTGCGCGCCTCGTTCTCGTTGAAGTTGGTGGTCCCCTCGTCCATCCACCCGTGGCGGCGCTCGTCCACCCCGATGACCATGGGAAACCACATGTGCGCCAGCTCGTGCGAGATCACGCTGTAGACGGCGGTGTCGCTGCGGCCGGTGTACGCGCCGATCAGCGTCATCATCGGGTACTCCATCCCCCCGCCGATGATGTTCTCGCCCTCCACCGCGGTCATGTGCGGATAGGGGTACATCACCCCCGTGAACCGCGAGTGGTGGGTGATGGACTGCTGCTCGAAGCGCACCGCGTTGCGCCAGGCGGGCGCGTTCTGGCGGTAGAAGGCGTTGATGGTGGTGTAGTCCGGCCGCCCGTCGCCGTTGCGGTCGCCCACGGGGGTGCGCGCGGCGTCCCACAGGCTCTCGCGGGTGACGGAGAAGGCCACGTCGCGCACGCTGTCGGCGCGGAAGGTCCAGCTGACGCGGCCGTTCGTCCCCGCCGTCGTGGCCTTCCCCGCCCCGAAGTCGGCGGCGGTGAGGACGTGCACGGTGGAATCGCTCTGCATCGCGCGCCGCCAGCGCGCCAGCACCGGCGCGGGGAGCGCCTGCTCCGCGTTCGCCAGCGTCCCCGTCCCCATCACCACCCACCCGGCGGGCGCGTCGACCGTGTACTCGTAGTTGCCGTAGCCCATGTAGAACTCGGCGGTGCCCAGGAACGGGTCGGTGTGCCATCCCCAGACGTCGTCGTACACCGCCATCTGGGGATACCAGTAGGCCATGAAGACGAGGTTGTCGGCGTCGTACCCCATCCGCCCGCTCGCGCCGGCCTGCGGGATCCTGAAGTTCCAGTCGAGCTCGAGGCGGATCGAGTCGCCCGGCAGGACCGGCGCGCCGGGGCGGATGACCAGGTTGGTCCCCTGCACCGCGTAGCCGGGCTGGCCGCGCTGCTGCGCCACCGCCAGCGGCTGCCCGCGCGCGGCCACGCGGGTGAGGTTCACGCCGCCGGTGGCCTCGTTCTCCTCGTCGCGCGCGGCCTCGGGGCGGTGGATGTTCAACTCCAGCTGCACCACCAGCATGTTCAGCGTGTCGCGCGAGCGGTTCTGGTAGACGATGCTCTCGCTGCCGGTGACCGTCTTCGCGGCGGGATCGACGCTGGCGCGGATGCGGTAGTTGGCCCACTGCTGCCAGTAGCGCGGGCCCGGCTGCCCGGTGGTGGTGCGGGTGCCGCGCTCCACGGCGCGCGCGAAGCGGCGCGGCACCTCGACCGGGTTGGGAACCGGGCGCGCGGGCGGCCAGGTGCGGGCCTCCTGCGCGGGAAGCACCGACGGGAGCGCGAGCAGCGCCAGGAGCGCCGCGGACCAGCGGTTCATCAGACATCCTCCGGAAGACGCGTGTTTCGTGACGGCAAGCGCGGCAAGCTACGCCGCCCGCGAGACGCGCCGCAAGCAACGGCAGGGGGATGGGGGACGGGGTCGTCGGGCGATGAGGGGGCGGTTGAAACCGCGGCAACGACTACACGATGTCCGCCTTCGCGGACTACAGTCTTCGGTGCCGGCGCAATGCCTGTGCTCGCGACGAGCTTCGCGTCGCGCGCGACCGGCCGTATCCGCGGTGAGGGGCCGCGAGCGAAGCGAGCCGAGGTCCCTCTCCTGCAGTTCGGGAGAGGGACAGGCTGGACGGGCGCGACGGGTCGCGCCGTCCAGCCAGGGTGAGGGCCGGGCGCCGGCGCGAGGCCTTATCCGCCGGCCGCCGGCGCCGCCGCAGCGCTCAGGCGCTCGGCGGCCGCGCGAAGCATCCGGTCCAGCTCCGCGCGGTCCATCCACCGCCCGCCGGCCGACACCGCCTCGATGCGCTGGGTGTTGCGGATGTCCTGCAGCGGGTTCGCGGAAAGGAGCACCAGGTCCGCGCGCTTCCCCGGTTCGATCGATCCCCACTCCGCCGACGCGCCCAGGAACTCCGCCGGGTTGCGCGTCGCAGCCGTGAGCGCCTGGTACGGCGTGAGCCCCGCCCCCACCAGCGCCTGCAGCTCGCGGTGCAGCGCAAAGCCGTACAGGTGGAACCACTCCGGCGTGTCGCTCCCCGCCAGGATCTTGCCGCCCGAGTCGACAATGGCCTTCACCAGCGCGTTGCGCGTCTGCACGTAGCGGCGGCGGCGGGCCTCGGTGCGCACCGCGGCCGCCGAGTCGGTCCAGTACCGCGTCCGCGCGCGCAGGTACAGCGACCGCCACTGCGGGGGGAACATGCTCCACTCGGGGCGGGCGCGGATCTCCTCCTCGGGCGGGCCGACCGCGAAGGCGTCGTTGAACACGTTGAGCGTGGGCGACGTCCACGAGCCCCACCCCGGCGCGCGCGCCGTCAGCCCGGCGATGCGCGCGATCTTCGTGTCGTCCACGTGGTCCATGCTGGTCCAGTTGTTCAGCCGGAACACGCCGTACTGGGTGAGCCCCGGCCGGCCCGCCGCCGAGTCGGCCATCACCGCCTCGAGGTACGAGTCGAGGTGCTCGATCTGCTGCCCCGCCTCGAGCGCGCGCGCCACGCCCACCTCCGGCTCCACGTGGCCGACCACGCGGATCCGCCGCTGCGCCGCCTCGTCGACGATGGCGTCGTAGACCGGGCGGGTGATGAAGAGCGTCAGCTTCACGAAGTCGTAGCCGGCCGCCGCCACCTCGCGCACGGCCGCGCGCCCCTGCTCGGGGGTGGCGGCCACGCGCCCGTTCTCCTCCTGCCGCCCGGCGAGCTGCGGGCTGGCCACCCAGAGCTGCGGGCCGGCGATCCGGCCGGCCTCGATCCCGCGCCGCAGCGCCAGGTGCTCGGGCGTGCCGATCATCAGCCGCGCCGCGGTGACGCCGTTGGCCAGCATCACCCCCAGCTCGTACGGCGCCACCGAGTCGGCCACCTCGTCGCCGTCGGAGAAGAGGTGCGTGTGCATGTCGGCCAGCCCGGGAACCAGGAACTTCCCGCGCCCGTCGATCTGCCGCGCGCCCGCCGGCACCCGCACGCGCGCGGCCGCACCCACCGCGGCGATGCGCCCGTCGCGCACCAGCACCGTCGCGTCCGCCAGCACCGTATCGCGAGTCATCGGCACCACATTGACGTGGGTGATGGCGAAGGTCCCGCGCGCGAGCGCCCCCCGCGACGCCTGCGCGGCGGACGGTTGCGCGAGGCCGGCCGTGGCGACGATCGCCAGCGCGCAGGCTACGACGGCGCGGCGGAAGAGGCCCGGATGGGCGGTCGGATTTCGCATCGGCTGCGGGGGGTGGGATGGAGGGACGGCCGGGAGATCCGGAGGAAGGTACGGCGACGCCCACCCACCGGCACGAATCGCGGTGTGTGAAGCGCAAAGGAGGGTGTGGATGGCGCGGGAAGCGGTACGAGCCGGCCGCCGTTGGCTCCGCGGGGCCTCCGCGGCGGTGATGCGCGCGGGAGAGCCGGCGCGGCGGCCCGCTCTCCCGCGCCGCCGGTCAGCAGTACGGGTCCTTGCAGACCTGGTAGCCGTTCGTCATGCGGCAGCTCGCCATGCAGGTCAGCGTATCAGCCGGGCATCCCTCCAGGCAGGTGGCGCAGTCCGAGTACTCCGAAGGCGGCGGGCAGCCGGCGAACTGGGTGACGTCGTACCCTCGCACCGTACCGGCCTTCTTCTCCCCGCCATCGGCCGTCCTGAACGACTCCACGGCCAGATCGTCGAGGTCGAGGCGAATCTTTCGCATCGAGCTTGTCTCCAGTTGAAGGGGATGATCGTGCGGGATCAGCAGTACGGATCGATGCAGGCCTGGTAGCCATTCGTCATCCGGCAGCTGGCGAAGCACGTCATGGTGTCGCGCGGGCATCCCTCCAGGCAGGTGGCGCAATTCGACATCTCGGAGCCAGCGCAACCCGCGAGCTGCGTGATGTCGTACCCCCGCACCGTGCCGACCTTCGTCTCCCCGCCATCGGCCGTCCGGAACGACTCCACGGCCAGGGTTTCTACGTTCAGGCGGATCTTGCGCATCGCGTTCGTCTCCGTGGGGAAGTGAGTGAGTTGCAGATGCCGGTTCAGCAGGCAGGGTCGATGCAGGCGACATCGCCGTTCGTCATCCGGCAGCTACCGTAACAGGTCAACGTGTTCCGCGGGCAGCCCTCCAGACAGGTGGCGCAGTTGGAGTAGTACGACACGCACCCGTCGAAGTCGGTGCCGGAGTCGTGCGCGCGCACCGTTCCCACCTTCTTCTCCGCTCCTTCCGACGTCCGGAACGACTCCACGGCCAGGTCTTCGACACTCAGGCGGATCTTGCGCATCGGGGCTGATCTCCAGCGTGAGGGGAGCCCATCGCCATCGCACCGCGGATCGATGCGAGCGAGGTTTGCCCTCGTAAGATAGTCGTGGATCACTTATGACGACAGAATCAGTCGAGAATCACTTATACAGGTGCCTGAGCATTTCGTTTGATTTACTTTATGCATGGCAAGAGGATCGAAGATGCGGTATCGGCTTCCCATCTACATCCAGGGAATAATCAAGTGAATTAAGATTGCCAAGGCGTGAAAGATGCGTTGCGATCGGCCGCTCACATCCATTCGGCACCCGTCGATCTCACGAACGAGCAGGAGATGGAGATTGGTGCGTGCCGCTCACCTGTCTCGCAGCGAGGGCCGCATGAAGAAGCTGAGGCTGGAGCTGGAAGGGCTGCGGATCGACACGTTCCAGACCGCGCCCGCCGATCCCGACGGGAGCACGGTGCGGGGCCACGAAGCGGTGGGCACGTACGGCACGACGGACATCTGCTACTGCGCGTACCCGTCCACCAGCTGCGCGGAAGGGCAGACGGGGAGCGGCTTCAGCTGCTACTGCATGTATCCCAGGTCGGGCGAGCAGGTGTGCTGCTCGGACATCCAGCGCGGCTGCAGCGCCGCCGGCTCGATGTGCTGAGCGACCGCTGATCTCACGCGGGGCGCGGAGAGGCGGAGGCGCATTTCTCCGCGCCCCGCAGCGAATCATCCGGGGGTCACGTCCCTCCCCCGGGCGAGGCGTCGGGCAGCTTCTCGAACGACCAGAACGAGCCGGCATACATCTCCGCCACCCGGCCGGCGGAGTCGGTGCGGAAGGCGATGTATCCCGTGCCGTCGTGGCGCACGAACAGGAGCGGCGCCACCTCGATCCAGCGGCTCCCGGAGAACAGCAGCGCATCGTCCTGCACGGTCACGTCCAGCACCAGCGATACGCGGCGCGGGGTGCAGGTGTGGCACGAGGTCATCCACGCGTAGCGCCCCGCGTACGCCGCCCCGCGCGCGGCGAAGTCCGCCGGCGGCGCCGGCACCGGGTGCCGCTCGCGCGCCTGGGGAAAGAGGCGCGTCAGGAGCGCCTCGCGCAGGTTGTCGCGCAGGTGGCTCCCCTCGAACTGGGTGGCGACGAAGAAGCCCGCGTTTTCGGAGGGGACGAGGGTCATCTGCGCGCTGAAGCCCGCCACGTTCCCGCCGTGCTCCACCACCCGCACCCCGCCCACGCGGTCCTCCCACAGCCCCAGCGTGACGCCGGGGACGAGCGGGTGCGGCGCCACCTGCGTGGTGAGCAGCTGCCGCCCGGCCTCGGCGGAGAGGATGCGCTCCCTCCCCAGCCGCCCCTCCTGCAGCAGGGCGATCATGTACCGCGCCATGTCGGCCGCGGTGCTGTTGACGGACGACGCCGGCGTGGTGTGATACCACTCCCACGCCTGGGGGATCAGCGAGTCGCCGCTGAGCTCGTACCCCATCGCCAGGTCGCCGCGCTGCCCCTCCGGCACGGTGATGCTGGTGCGCGCCATCCCCAGCGGCCGCCAGAGGTTCTCGCGGAGATAGCGCTCGAACGGCATCCCGCCCACCTCCTCCACCAGCTCGCCGGCCAGCGTGATGCCGTAGGTGGAGTAGGCGATGGTCCGTCCCGCGGGGCGCACGCGCTTCAGCCGGGGGCGCAGGAACTCGGCGAGGGGAAGGACGCCGTCGGCGGTGGCGGCCTGCGTGCCGGGGCGGATCTCGTCCAGCCCCGCGGTGTGCGTCAGCAGGTCGCGCACGACGACGGGAACCGGGTAGGTGTCGGGAACTTGGACGCGGGTGAGATAGCGGTTCACGTCGCCGCGCAGGTCCACCCGCCCGCGGTCGGCCAGCTGCGCCACGGCGGCGGCGGTGAACGTCTTGGAGATGGACCCGATCCGCCAGATCGTCCGCTCCGGGTCCACCGGGCGCCGCTCGGCCACGTTCGCCCACCCGTATCCCCGCTGGTAGACCACGCGGCCTCCCTGCACCAGCACGAACACCGCGCCGGGCGCCTTCTCGCGCCGCATCTCCGCCTCCATCACCGAGTCGACGAAGGCGGCCAGCCCCGCCGTGTCCATCCGCACCGGCCCGGCCGGGCGGCGCAGATCCGGCGAGCGTGCGGCGGCCGCGGCCAGCGAGGGGAGGACGGCCGCGGCGAGGACGAGGGCGATGGGGCGGGTGCGCGCGTGCATGGTCCGGGCAGGGATGGGGGTGATGAAGGAGCAGCGGGGCTTGCGTCAGGATGCTGTTGTTTTGAAAATAATGCAAGATTTTCAAAATCACCCGCATCGTGATGCCGCCGTGACTTCGCCCCCCGACCTGAAGCAGCTGCGCGTGCTCGCCTCGCCGATGCGCCAGGCGATCGTCGACGCGCTGGAGGCCATCGGCCCGTGCACGGTGGCGGAGCTGGCCGAGGTGCTGGATCACCCCGCGGACGGGCTCTACTACCATCTCCGCCTGCTGAAGGCGTGCGGGCTCGTCGCCGGGGAGACGCGTCCCGGCGCCACGCGGCCGCAGGCGGTGTTCGACGTGGCCGGCCGCCCCACGGAGCTGCGCTACAGTGCTACCGACCGTGCCCAGGTGGCCGCGGTGGTGCGCCTGGTGGGCGGCATGCTGCGCGAGGCGCTGCGCCTGTTCCGGCGCGGCTTCAGGCCCGGCGCCGTGCTGCAGGGCCCGCGGCGGACGCTGTGGGCGGGGCGGCGGACGGCCTGGCTGTCGGCGGAGGAGCTCGAGGAGGTGAACGCGCGCATCCAGCAGGTCGTCGGCTACCTCTCCGAGCGGCGGGGGCGGACGCCGGACGGCCGGCTGTACGCCTTCACCTTCGTGGTGTCGCCGTTCGGCCGCGGCCGCCAGGCGCGCACGGACGATCCGGGGTGACGCAGGCAGCCGGTGCTTGCAGCAGAGCCGCCTCGCTCGCCACCTTCTCCCGCCGTCCCCTGTTCCCCGTCCCCTTTCCCTTGCGGCCAGCGTGTCGTTCCTGCGGATCCTGGAGATGCTGGGCGTGGCGGTGTTCGCCATCAGCGGCGCGCTGGCGGCCGGGCGCAAGAGCCTGGACCTGGTCGGCGTGGTGGTGACGGCCACGGTGACGGCCATCGGCGGCGGGACGCTCCGCGACGTGCTGCTGGACCGGCACCCGGTGTTCTGGATCGCCGACACCACCAACCTGTACGTGATCTTCGCCGCCGCGCTGGGGACGGTCGTCTACACGCGGCGGTGGCGGCCGCCGGAGCGCAGCCTGGCGCTGGCCGACGCGCTGGGGCTGGCGCTGTTCACCATCCTCGGCGCGCAGATCGCCCAGGGCGAGGGGCTCGGCGGCGTGGTGGTGGTGATCATGGGCACGCTCACGGGCGTGGCCGGCGGCGTGATCCGCGACGTGCTGACCGCCGAGATCCCCATGATCATGCGCCGCGGGCCCATCTACGCCACCGCGTGCATCGCCGGCGTGGTCGTCTACCTGCTGCTGGAGATGGTGATCCCGCGCGACGTGGCCGCCGTCTTCGGCATGGCGTCCATCGCCGCGCTGCGCCTGGCCGCGATCCTGTGGGACCTGACGGTGCCGGTGTTCACGCTCCGCGACCCCGCCGGACGGAAATGAGGGCCGCACCGGGTGGGATCTTCCATCGCACCGCGGGTATGATTGCTGGCCGCAACCGATGGAGGTTCAATCCACCCTCACCGGAGGAAGCCATGCGCAAGCTGACGCTCAGAGTGGACGAGCTGGTCGTGGAGACGTTCGACACGCGCGGCGACCTGGATGCCGATCGGGGCACCGTCCACGCGCACTCCGCGGAGGTGGCGAGCTGCCCGGTGGAGCTCTGCTGGCCGCAAGAGACGAACGACCCGCAGCTGCGGCGCTGCGTTACGCCGTACGTGGAGTGCAACACCGACGGCTGGACCTGCGTCTACTGCTGATCCCCTCCGCCACGCAATGCGTACGGCCCCGGTCTCCGGGGCCGTCCGTGCTTCCAGGCGTGCGAACGCCCGGTGATCAGCCGGCGAAGTGCGAGAACGTCACCAGGTTGCCGCCGGGCTCGCGGACGATGATCTCGTCGGCGCCGTAGAAGGTCTTGCGGCGGGGGATGACGTGCTCGACGCCGTCCAGGCGGCGCTCCACGTCGTCCAGGTCGTCGACCTCGATGTACATCAGCGTGCCGCCGAGGGGGATGGTCCCGACGGCCGCGCCGACGTCGGCCTGGATGGACGCGGTCGTCTGGTACATCACCTCCACGCCGCCGCGCTTCAGGATCACGAAGCCGAGCGCGTCTTCGTGGGGTACCTCGGCCGTCTTCTCGAAGCCCAGCCGGTCGATCCAGAAGGGAAGCACGGGCTCGATCGCCTCGACGGCGAGCACGGGGGTCAGCTTCTTCATCTCGTTCCTCGCAGGTTTCGCGGGATCACTCCACGGAAGCGCGCGCCTCCGCCGTTCGCGCGGGGAAGTCTATTCCCCGCCCCGCTCCCGGTCTTGGAAAAATGCGACGTGGCGCGCGTACGTGGCCGGAGGCACGCCCGCGATCTCGCGGAAGTCGCGGTTCATGTGCGACTGGTCGTACCACCCGCACTCCAGCGCCAGCCGCGAGAGCGAGGGGACGCGACCGCCCCGCAGCCGCTCCAGCGCGGCCTGCACGCGGGCCACGCGGCAGGCGTTCTTGGGCGTGAGCCCCACGCGCTCGAGGTAGATGCGCTCCAGGTGGCGCCGCGTAAGCCCGACCGCCTCGTGCAGCGCCTCGACCCGCACCGCGCCGCCGGAGCGCTCGATCAGCCCGCTCACGTGCGCGATGCGCGGGTCGGGCCGGGGCGCGCCGCCCGCGCGGCCGAGCAGCGCCTCCTCGACCACGCGGATGCGCGCGGCGGGCGGTGTCTCGTGCAGCCGCTCCTCCAGCTCGGGGACGCGCCGCCAGAACTCGCCCAGCGCCACCGCGCGGTCGGTGAGCTCGCCGGCGGGCGCGGGGACGAACGCCGCCGCGCCGCCCGGGCGGAAGCGGACGCCCAGCATGTCGACCACGCCCGCGCTGCGCACCTCCAGCGGCGAGCGCATGGCGCCCACGACGTAGCTGCCGAGCGCGTGCTGCGGAGAATCGGGAGCGAGGAGCGGGTCGCCGAGGTTGAAGATCACGTCCATGCAGCCGTCCGGCAGCACGCGGCTGACGTGCGGCGCAGCGAGCGCGCCGTCCGTGCGGCTGGTCCAATAGCACTGCACCACGTCCGCCAGCGCGGGCGACGGCGCGTGCTCACGGTAGACGGGTGGGTGCATTGTGTAGGCGCGCGGATACTGCACCGGATCACGACCTTCGGCGATGACGGGTAAGACCAAATCCAGCCTCCGTCAATTCGTTAGAAAATAGGCGAACGCGGGCTCTCCCGCATTCGCCTTTGTGACTCATATCACGATCACATTACAGCCAGATGGTTGCGTTCCAGCTAACATGCCTCTACCGCGGAGTCGCACCTTTCGGTGATGAGGTGCGGGAAATTCGTTTCTTCAGCCAGTACGCTATTCCGAAAACAGTTGCGGTTATCAGGAGCGCAGCCGCACCGCCCTCTATGAAATCGTCACCCGGAAAGAGTAGCATGAGAAATCCCATGAGCACAAATCCCATAGCCCCCAATGTCACAAGCACACCCGGAACCGTGAGATTGTCCTCCCCTGGGCCGGTAGTTTCAGAAACTATCCTGTCGCCATGAAAGAAGGTGACTTCTGGTAAGCAACCGGAGAGATGATGCTCGACGGTCAGTTTACACATTGAGTTCGGAAACAACGTTTCCTGTCGAATCCGAAGTCGATGTCCATCGGTTGAATCCGACTCCTCGAGCGTCCAGGCCGTGGCAGTAGCATTTGGATCGGTGGGGGTAATCTGGTATCCCACGTATCCGGTTTTCGTCAAAACCTCTAAAACAAGAGCTCTGGCCGAACGCCTACCTGTGTTTCTCCACACAATTTCAGTGAGAGCCGTAGCGAGCCCCTGTTCTGAAAGAATTGCTTCCACCCGCTGTTTATGCGCGGGATCGACCGAGTTCACGAGATCCACCGAATGCGTCGCATATCGAACTTTCGGCCGAAGCAGAAACGCTTTGATCCCCGCAAAGCCTCCTGCACCTGAAACCAAGCCAACGGCGAAAGTAACGATCGCCTGTGCTGTGATATCGGATACGAATTTAACCATAAGCATCGTTCTCGTCCGTCTCAGAAATTATCCGGGCGCGCCGAACTCACGCGCGCGCCGCGCCCTTCCAGATCAGGTAGACGGGGATGCCGGCCAGGATCACGCCGAAGCAGATGAGCGTGATGACCGGGTCGCTGATCAGCGCGTTCAACAGCATTCCCACCGAGGCGAGCAGGAAGACGGCGGGGACGACGGGATAGCCCCAGGTGCGGTACGGGCGCGGGTGGTCGGGGCGGGTGCGGCGCAGGATGTACACGGCGCCCACCGCCAGCGCGTAGAACGGCCAGATGCCCAGGATGAACGCGTCGGCCAGCTGCTCGAAGGTGCGGAAGGAGACGTACGCGATCCCCAGCGCCACCGCCAGCAGGATGGCGGCGTACGGCGTCTTGAACCGCGGATGCACCGCGGCGATCTGCGGGAAGAAGTTGCCGTCGTCGGCCATCGCGTAGAAGATGCGCGGGCCCGTCATCATCGAGCCGTTCAGCGCGCCGAACGCGGAGAGCATCACCATCGCCGCGACGACGGACGAGCCGACGGCGCCGAACACCTTGGTCGCCGTGTCCGCCGCGACCAGCTTCGATCCCACCATCTCCGGCACGGTCAGCACGTACAGGTAGGCGGCGTTCACGGCGATGTAGATGGCCACGATCGCCAGCACGCCGCCGATGATGGCGCGCGGCAGCGTCCGCGCGGGGTCCTTCACCTCGCCGGAGATGAAGGTGAGGTCCGCCCACCCGTCGTACGCCCACATCACCGACACCAGCGCGAGGCCGAAGCCCGCCCACGTGATCGGCTGCCAGTCGATCGGCCCGGCGAGCGCCCCCTGCCCCGGCTCGGCCAGCAGGAACGCGGCGACGGCGAGGCCCGCGATCGCCAGCACCTTGGCGGCGGTGCTGAGGTCCTGCACCGCGGCCGCCCACTTCACCGAGCGGAGATTCGCGAGTCCCAGCAGGAGGATGGCCCCGGCGGCGACGAGCCGCGTCCCCAGGTCGCCGTAGCCGAAGAAGCGGCCGGCGTACTCGGCGAAGAGCACGGCGATGGCGCCCAGCGCGCTGGGGCGGATCACCAGCAGCTCGGTCCAGCCGAAGAGGAAAGCGGGGAGCGGCCCGTAGCCCTCGCGGATGAAGACGTAGATGCCGCCCGAGCGCGGGAACATGGTCGCGAGCTCGGCGATGGCCAGCGCGCCCATCAGCGCCACCAGCGCGCCGACGACCCAGAGCAGCGACATGGCGCCCACGGTGCCCACGCGCGCCGCCACGCCGTTCTCGCCGCCCACGATGCGGAAGATGCCGCTGCCGATGGTGGAGCCGACCAGCACCGCCGCGGCGCTCCACACGCCCAGGCTGCGCGGCAGCCGGTCGGCGCCGGCCTCGCGCGCGGTCTCGGCGCGCTCGGCGGCGGCACGCTGCTGGTCGATGATCGCGGCGTCGCGCGCGAAGGGGAGTTCCGGCATGCTGGGAGCGTGGGGCGCGGGTGGGTCGCAGGATGACGCGGGGATCGGCTCCGAAGCTAATCACGGCGCGGCACGGCGGACAAGCGGGCGCGCTGCGGCCCTCATCCCCCCGACCCCCTTCTCCCAAACTGCGGGAGAAGGGGGAGACCTGACCTCGGGGAGAGGCTGCGGCTCTTGAAGGAGGCATCCTGCCCGCCGCGAGCGGCCCCCTCCCCCGGCCCTCCCGCGCTGCGCAGGAGAGGGGAGAACTCAGCGCGGAGACTCGCACCGACGCCGACCCGGGGCCTCGCAGCGCACGCGAGCCGCGTCATGCGCCATCGGCTGCGGCGGCGCGATCGAAGTTACCCCCTCCCGTTATCGGGAGGGGGTACGCGGCCCCAGCCGCGGGGGGAGGGCCCGCGGGGGGAGGGTCCGCGGGGGGAGGGAACGCGGGCTGGCGCATCGCCGTACCATGGCGCATGATACCGGCCTTCGCCGACTGACGGTTCCACATTCCATCATCCCCACAGAGGAAACACGGATGGTGACCATGGCACGCCCGGCCGCGGCCGGGTTCGTGGCTGCGCTCGCGCTGCTGGCCGGGGCGCCCGCGCGCGCCCAGATGGACCAGCTCACCGTCGAGCGCATCTTCTCGTCCCCCGACTTCCGGCTGCAGTCGCTCCCCGAGTCGCGCTGGATGAACGGCGGGCAGCGCTACTCCTTCATCGCCGACGAGGGCATCGTCGCGGAAGACGCGCAGACGGGGACGCGCACCGTGCTCGTCGACGGCCGCCGCCTGGTCCCCCAGGGGCAGACGAAGGCGATCGAGATCGAGGACTACGCCTGGAGCGCCGACGAGCGGAAGCTGCTCATCTTCACCAACAGCCAGCCGGTCTGGCGGCAGAACACCAAGGGGCAGTTCTACGTCTACGACCTGGCCACCCAGCGGCTCACGCCCGTCTCCACCACCGTCGGCTGGCAGCAGTTCGCCAAGCTGTCGCCCGACGGCAGCAAGGTCGGCTTCGTGCGCGACAACGACCTGTGGGTGACCGATCTCGCGACGGGCCGCGAGACGCGGCTGACGCACGACGGCAGCGAGACCATCATCAACGGCACCTTCGACTGGGTCTACGAGGAGGAGCTGGACCTGCGCGACGGGTGGCGCTGGAGCCCCGACGGGCAGCGCATCGCCTTCTGGCGCATCGACGACGGCCCGGTCAAGGCGTTCTACTGGATGCGCGACACGGGCGACCCGTACGCGCAGCCCATCTCCCTGCGCTACCCCAAGGCCGGCGCGCCGAACCCCACGGCCAAGCTCGGCGTCGTCGCGGTCACCGGCGGGCCGGTGACGTGGCTGGAGACGGGGACGGACCCGAGCGTCTACCTGGCCCGGATGGAGTGGGCCGAGTCGCCGACGGAGATCCTCGTGCAGCGCCTGAACCGCCACCAGAACCGGCTCGACGTGATGCTGGCGGACGCGCGCACGGGAACGACACGCACGCTCTTCACCGAGGCCGACAGCGCGTGGGTGGACGTGGACGACGACCTGTCGTTCATCCGCCGAGGGCAGCAGTTCCTGTGGAGCAGCGAGCGCGACGGCTACAACCACCTCTACCTCTACAACCGCGACGGCACGGTGGCCCGCCAGCTCACCAGGGGGGCGTGGGACGTGACCCAGGTGTTCGGGGTGGACGAGAAGAACGGGTGGGTCTACTTCTCCGCCACCGAGCAGGGGCCGCAGCAGCGCCACCTCTACCGCGTGCGGCTGGACGGCACCGGCTTCGCGCGGCTGACGCGCGAGCCGGGGACGCACTCGGTGCAGCTGTCGCCCGAGACGCCGTACTACCTGGACACCTGGTCGCGCGCGGGGTCGCCGCCCACCATCACGCTGCACCGCACCGACGGCAGCGTGGTGCGCTCGCTGGTCGACAACGCGGCGGTGCGGCAGCGCCTCGCCGGGCTGGCGGTCGCGCAGCCGGAGAGCTTCACCTTCCGCACCAGCGACGGGGTGGAGCTGAACGGGTGGATGATCAAGCCGGCCAACTTCGACGCGAGCAAGAAGTACCCGGTGCTGATGTACGTCTACGGCGGCCCCGGCTCGCAGACGGTGACCGACAGCTGGGGCGGGAGCCGGTACCTGTGGCACCAGATGCTCGCGCAGCGCGGCTACATCGTGGTCTCGGTGGACAACCGGGGGACGGGCGGGCGCGGGCGCGACTTCAAGAAGCAGACGTACCTGAACCTCGGCACGCGCGAGGCGGCCGACCAGATCGAGGCGGCGCGCTGGCTGGCAACCCAGCCGTACGTGGACGCCAGCCGGCTGGGGATCTGGGGATGGAGCTACGGCGGCTACATGACCGCGTTCACGCTGGAGCAGCCGAACGCGCCGTTCAAGGCCGGCATCTCCGTGGCTCCCGTGGCGGACTGGGGATTGTACGACAGCATCTACACCGAGCGCTTCATGCGCACGCCGCAGGAGAACCCGCAGGGCTACGCGCGCAGCTCGGCCATCCGCAACGCCGCGGGGCTGCGGGCCAAGCTGCTGCTGGTGCACGGCAGCGGCGACGACAACGTGCACTTCCAGAACAGCGTGCAGTTGGTGGACGCGCTGCAGGCCGCGGGGAAGCAGTTCAACTTCATGATGTACCCGGACCGCAACCACGCCATCGCCGGCGGCCGCTCGGTGCATCTCTACACGATGATGACGAACTGGATCACGCAGAATCTTTGAAGTGCTGAGTGCGTGAGTGCGTGAGTGCGGAGTGCGTGAGTGCGCCGGGGTCGATCGATCCCGGCGCACTTCGCGTTTGATCCACATCCAGCGAGAAGCCGCCGCGCGAGGGCCCTCATCCGAAAAAGAGCGACGAAAACTGCCTCGTCGCTCTTTTTCGACCTCTCCCAAAACCGACTGGGAGAGGTGACTGCAAAAGCCCAATCTGTCATTCCGAGCGGCGCCGCTGCACCGAAACTGCGACCACACCGATGTCGGGCGGCGCCCGAGGAATCTGTGACCCGCGTCCGCACAAAGAGCCGGGCAATGTGACGGCACGGGATTGGCCGGGGTGGCGGACCCGTTCCCATCGAGGGTTCACCCATGCAGGAGGATCATGGAGATGAAGAAGATGCGGCTGGACGTCGACGAGATCGCGGTCGAGTCGTTCCCGACGGAGCGCGTGGAGGATGACGGCGGGACGGTGCGCGCGTACGTGGGCACGCTCGCGCCGCCGTCGTGCCCCGTGCAGACCTGCCACACGTACGACGATACCGTCTGCGGGCTGACACAGGCCTGCGAGTAGCGGATCGCTGTGGAGACGGGGATGCGGGCGGTCGCGCCGCATCCCCGTTGCGGTTCGGCAACGGCGGCGGCATGGATGGTGTCGAACGCGTATCCCCTTCCCTCCACCTCCCTCCCTCGAGGCGAGCCGCCATGCATCGCATCGCCCGTATCTCCATCCCCATTCTCACCCTCTGTCTCGCATCGCCCATTCTCGCGCAGCAGGGGCCGGACACGACGTGGGTGCCGTACGTCGCGCGGCCGGCGTACCCGGCGGACGGCGGCCCGCGCGTGGGGATCGACGAGGCGCACCTGAACTTCCACACGGTCGAGGGGAACTACCGCCCGTTCGCGGAGCTGCTCCGGCGCGACGGATACCGCGTGGGCGCCAGCGCGCTCCCCTTCTCCCGCGCGGGGCTGGCGCTGTTCGACGTGCTGGTGATCGCCAACGCACGCGGGGGACAGGACGCGGAGACCGTTTCCAACTCCGCCTTCACCGCGGAGGAGCGGGCGGCGCTGCGCGAATGGGTGCGCGGCGGCGGCTCGCTGCTGCTGATCGCCGACCACGCGCCGTTCGGCGCCGCCGCCGAGGCGCTGGCGATGGAGTTCGGGGTGGGGATGAGCAAGGGCTTCACCTTCGACACCGTCGCGGGACGCAACGCGGGCAACCCGACCTTCCTCCGCTTCACGCGCGAGAACGGGCTCCTCGGGCGCCACCCGATCCTGGAGGGGCGCGGCGCGGCCGAGCGCGTCTCCGTCGTGCAGAGCTTCACCGGGCAGTCGCTCTCGGTCCCCGGGGGCTCGGGGGTGCTGCTGCAGCTGTCGCCCACGGCGCAGGACCGCGAGCCGCCCACGCCCGAGGAGATGCGCGCGCAGGCCGCCCGCCGCCAGCAGATCGCCGACAGCATCGCGGCCGCGATCCGGGCCGGCGGCGCCCGCGACTCCGCCGTGGCCGTGGCGGCGCAGCTGCAGGCCCAGGGCGAGCAGCGTTTCGTATCCGCCGCCGGGCGCGCGCAGGGAGTGGCGATGGCGTTCGGAGCGGGCCGCGTGGTCATCCTCGGCGAGGCGGCCATGCTCAGCGCGCAGAAGGTGGAGATCCCCGGCCGCCCAACCATCCGCATGGGGATGAACGTCCCCGGCCACGACGACCAGCAGTTCGCCCTGAACGTGCTGCACTGGCTGTCGCGGCTGAACTGATCCATCTTCAAAAGAAGTCTCACGCAGAGTCAGCAGAGTGAGCAGTTGAACTGCAGTGTCACTGCTGACTCTGCTAACCCTGCGTGAGGCCATTCTTTTCGTGAAAACGGCGGCGGGAGCCAATGGGCCCCCGCCGCCGTTGTCCATCGCCGTCAGGCCGAGCGGATCAGCTGGTCGGACGGTTCTCGTCGTCGATGCCGTCCTCGGCCGTCTTGATCGAGCCGCCGGTCTTGCCGGTGCGCGCCGGGATGGTGATGGTGATCTGGCCGACGTTGTCGGTGTAGCTCGACTCGCTGAAGTTGTGGCACAGCCCCGCCGCCGAGTCGAACACCGGGCACGGCTGGCCCGCCACCGGCGCGAAGCCCGGGTTCACCGTGATGCGCAGGACGTACTGGCCCGGCGGCACCGGCTCGGCCGGGTCGTCCAGCACGAAGTACTGCCCCGCCAGCGCCTTCACGTAGGTGTCCGCGTACCCCACGCTGATCCCCTGGAAGCCCGCCAGCTCCGGCGTGCCGCAGTTGCGGTACACCCACGGCGTCACGCTGAAGTCGCTGTTGAACGGCGTCGTGTCGATCATGCAGAAGCCGCGCTTGCGCGCCTTCACCGGCGTGCCCAGCGAGCCGTTGGACAGGATGGGGAACAGCTCGTACTTGGCGTAGTTGCGGAAGTGGAAGTGGTGGTGGCAGCTGGCGAACTCGAACAGCCCGTCGCTGTCGGAGTAGTTGCCGTCGCCGTTGGGGTCGATGTGCACCCGCGGGTCGCCGATGAACACGTCGGCGTCGCCCACGTTGGGCGTGGTGACGGTGAAGCGCAGCAGGTAATGGTCGCCCGGGGGCACGTCGCCCTCGATCACCGAGCAGAGATTGCCGGCCAGGAACTCGTGCGTGACCACCCACGAGCTGGCCAGCTTGGCGGCGTCGACCACCAGGTTGGGCGTTCCGTCCAGGTCCTGCGCGCGGCCGGCGCGCGGCGCCGAGGGCGCCGGTGCCGTCAGCTCCGACCTCGCGCCCTCGCACGCGGCCAGCGCCGCGGCGGCGAGAACGACCGCAAGTGCCTTCCTTCCGTTCATACATCCTCCAGGGTGGAGAGGGGACGGTGGCAGCCGCAGCGGACCCTGGGTGGGCGGGGTTGCGCCCCGGCAGGCGGCCGCCGGTCCCTCGGCGGCCGCCCATGAGGATTCGGCTCAGTGGTTCCCGTGAGCCTCGGGGTGATGGTACGCGTCCAGCTCCTCGCCGTTGTAGGTCCCCTGCCCGGGCCCGTAGCCCGTGCGGCCCACCCGGTCGGGGATCTCGATCTGGACCATGCCGACGTTGTTCGCGTAGTTGGACTCCTTGAACATGTGGCAAAGGCCCTGCGAGTCCTGCACCGGGCACACCTCGCCGTTCTGCGGCGTGAAGGGCGGGTTGGCGGTGATGCGGATGACGTACTTGCCCGGCGGCACCGGCTCGTTGGGGTCGGTCAGCAGGAAGAGCTGCCCGGGGAGCTGCTTCACATACTCGTCGCCGAAGCCGGTGCTGATCCCCTGGTTGCCGTGCAGCGTCAGGTTGCCGCAGTTCATGTAGTAGCGGGCCTTCGGCGGCGAGTTGTCGCTGACGTTGGGCGTGGTGTCGAGCATGCAGAAGCCCCGCTTGCGGGCCTGCACCGGGGTGCCCAGCGAGCCGTCGGCGTTGATGCGCAGGATCTCGTACTTGGCGTAGTTGCGGAAGTGGAAGTGCGCGTGGCAGCTGGCGAACTCGAACAGCCCGTCCTGGTCGGAGAAGTTGCCGTCGCCGTTGGGGTCCATGTGCGCCAGCGGGTCGCCCACGTACAGGTCGGCGTCGCCGATGTTGTTGATCAGCACCGAGAAGCGCAGCGACTTGTGCACGCCCGGAGGAATGTTCCCCTCCTCCACGCTGCACTGCGCCGAGGTGAACGTCTCCTCCAGCACGATCCACGAGCTGCTGAGCACCTTGGTGTCCACCACCAGGTCGGGCGTGCCGACTAGGTCCTGCTGGGCCGCGGCGCGCGGAGCCGTGGCGGCGACGGGAGCCGTGGGCTGGTTGCCCGCGCGCTCGCACGCCGCGAACACGATTCCCGCAGCCGCGGCCGCGAATCCGATCTTTCCTACCGTCTTCAACCGCATGAATCCTCCGTGGGTGGGCTGGGATGGGGTGGGCACCCCCTGAATGCGCCGCCGGAGCGTTCCGAGGCGCCGATACACTTTGGTGCAGCTGAATCGGAATGGTGCGGCCGCCGGCCGCGAATCCGGGGGAAGTTCGTCGCTAAACGGAAAGGGGTGCGCCCGCGCCGGAAACATCCGGCTGAGGGCGTCCGGGGCTAGGTACGGCGGTCTCAGAAGCGCGTAAGTCCGCGCCCCATCGTGCACTTCTCCCGCCGGGGCGCTGCGGAAGCGCGTGCACAACAGGTGTTTCCGCGGGACCCGTCCCGAAGGTGCGGGCCGAAGATGCCATCGCTTTGCACCGCTGAGGACGCGAAGGATAGTACAACTCCCGTGCCGCGCGCAAGTCCTCTGGGATGGCGCTTAGGGTGCGGGTGACGGAAAGTCCTAAGTCCTGAGTCCTAAGTGCCCAGTGCCCAGTGCCCAGTGCCCAGTGCACTCAGCACTCAGAGACGAGGCCATGCGCGGGCGCGTCACCGCGTGTCGCCATCCGAGAGGCAGAAGGCGCCGATCCATTGGCGGCGCCTTCGTCCGTTCCTATATTCGTTCCGGTCTCACAGCACCCACCGTGGACGGCCGCTCGCGGCCACCTTCCGCCCTTCAGGACCCTCCCGGAGGCCGACCGTGCCCCGTGCCCGCTCCGCCGCGCTCCTCGCGGCCGCGTTGCTCGTTCCCGCCATCCTGGCCGCGCGCCCGCGCCCCGCGCCCTCGCTCGCGGGAACGATCGAGGGACGCGTGACCCTGTCTCCCATGGCGCAGCGCCGGGTCGCGAACCGCTACCCCGGCGAGGGCGGCGGCGCGGCGCACCAGGTGGGCGCCGTCCCGGCGGTGGCCTATCTCGTCGGCCGCGTACCCGGCGGCGGGGGGGCGCGGGGCGAGCGGCCGCGGCTGACGCAGCAGGACACCTCGTTCCGCCCGCCGGTGCTGGTCGTCCCCGTCGGCACCTCGATCGAGTTCCCCAACCGCGACCCCTTCTTCCACAACGTCTTCTCGTACTCGTCGACCAAGCGCTTCGACCTGGGCCGCTATCCGCGCGGCGAGTCGCGCACGGTGACGTTCGACCGTCCCGGCGTGGTGAAGGTGTACTGCGAGATCCACCAGTGGATGCGCTCGGCGGTGATCGTGGTGGAGAACCCGTACCACGCGCAGGTGGCAGCCGACGGGCGCTTCACCATCGACGGGGTGCCGCCGGGGCGCTACCGCCTGGCCGTGTGGGACTTCGACCGCGGCCAGCGCGTCGTCGACGTCACGATTCCCGCGTCGGGCGCCGCGCGGGTGAACGTGAATCTCTGAACAGAAAGTCCTGAGTCCTAAGTCCTGAGTCCTGAGAAACGGCGAGTCGCCGCGATCGTGGCCCAACCGCACCAACCACTTAGGACTTAGGACTCAGGACTCAGGACTTATCGCCCCACACTCTTCCCCGCACCGAAATCCATCCCGTGTCCCGCCCCTCCGCCCTCGACCGCATCCGCCACTCCTTCGCCGCCAAGCTGCTGCTGGCGCTCGCGGGGTCGGTGGGCGTGCTGCTGCTGGTGACCGTGATCAGCGTGCGCGTGCAGACGCGGCGGCAGGTGCGGGTGGCGGTGGAGCGCGCGCTCACCCAGTCGCGCAGCGTGTTCGCGCAGCAGGAGGGCGAGCTGCGGCAGAACCTCGAGGGCACCGCCGGGCGCTGGGTGGGCGGCAACCGCCTGGGCGCCGCGCTCGACGACGCGCTGCAGTCCGGCTCCACCGACATCCTGTCGCAGACCGCCAGCTACGAGTTCCAGCTGGCCGCCTCGCGCGACACCGTGCTGGCCGGCTTCACCGACGCGGGCGGGCGGCCCGTGGCCTCGGTGATGAACGACCGGATGCTGGCCGAGCCCGCCGCCGCCATCCCCCTCCCCCTCGTTTCCTGGCTCCTCCCCTCCGACAGCGCCGGCGCCTTCGGCTACCACCTGGTCAACGGCCGCCTCTTCGCCGTCTACGTCACCCGCCTCCCCCTCTTCGACAACCTGGTGGGGACGCTGACGCTGGGGACGATGGTGACGGATTCCGTCGCGCGCGACGCGGGGCTGGCGCTGGGGGCCGAGGTCTGCTTCGTCGCGGGCGGCCGCTGCGTCGCCTCGTCGCGCGGGGTGCGGGGGGAGATGACGCAGCGGATGGTGGCGATGGCGGGGGTGCGCCAGCCGCGGCGCGTGAGCTGGCACGGGCGCCGCTGGGTGCTGACGGCGGATCCCGTCTCCACCGGCTCGGGGATGCAGGCGGCGTGGCGGGTGACGGCGTTCCCGCTCGACGGCGTGCTGGGCCCCTTCGAGAGCATCCAGCGCGCGGAGGTGCTGGCCGGCCTCGCGTCCATCGCGCTCGCGATCCTCGTGGGCCTGGTCCTCTCGCGCCAGTTCGCCCGGCCGGTGCGCGCGCTGGTGGCGGCCACGGAGCGGGTGTCGGCGGGGGACTACGACGTGCGCGTGCGGGCCGAGACGCGCGACGAGCTGGGCACGCTGGCCGAGGCGTTCAACGAGATGACGCACGGGCTGATGCTCAAGGAGCGCTACCGCGGCGTGCTCGACAAGGTCGTCTCGCGCGAGATCGCCGACGAGCTGCTGAAGGGCGACATCACCCTGGGCGGCGAGACGCGCTTCGTGGTCACCCTCTTCGCCGACGTGCGCGGGTTCACCGCGATGACGGAGGGGATGGAGCCGCAGCGCGTGATCGGCCTGCTGAACGAGGTGATGGAGCGCGCCGCCGGCGCCGTGGAGGCCGAGGGCGGCGTGGTGGACAAGTTCGTGGGCGACGAGGTGATGGCGGTGTTCGGCGCCCCCGTCTCGTACGGCGACGACGCCGACCGCGCCGTCCGCGCCGCGCTCCGCATCGCCGGGGCGATGGAGGCGCTGAACGCCGAGCGCGCCGCCCGCGGCGAGCCCGTGGCGGGGATGGGGATCGGGCTCAACTGCGGCCCCGCCGTCGCGGGGAACATGGGCTCGACGGGGCGGCTCAACTACACCGTGCTGGGCGAGTCCGTCAACATCGCCAGCCGCCTGTGCGACCAGGCGCGCCCGGGCGAGATCCTCGTGGTCGAGCCCTTCCTGCGCGAGCTGAAGACGCCGGTGGACGCGGTGCCGCTGGGCCCGCGCTCCTTCAAGGGGATCTCCGTCCCGCTCGAGGTCTATTCGATCCGCGGGATCAAGGGAGATGGCGACGCGCCGGGCGATTCGACCCCCGGCGCCTCCCTCCCCTCCGCGGCGACGACGATCGCCACGGCGCTGCTCGCGCTCGCGGCGATGGCAGGGCCGCTCCACGCGCAGGATCTCCCCACCCTGCAGGAGCTGGGGATCGGGTGGACGTCGCCGGGCGGCTTCCTGCAGGTGACGCCGTCGGGGCGGCTGGAGATCGAGGGCTACGCGCCGGGGGACAACCCCGCGTGGCTGATCTCCACCACGCGGCCGTTCGTGGCCCCGCGCGCCTCGCTGCTCGTGGACGTGTTCGCGGGCGCGCGGGTGCTGGGAAGCGTGGAACTGCGCGCCGACCGCGGCGAGGCGCCCGCCGACCGGCCGCTGCAGGTGCGCGTGGAGCAGGCGTATCTCCGCGTGACGCCCCTCTCCGGCGCGAACCTGTCGGCGCAGGCGGGAAAGTTCGTCTCGCCGTTCGGCAACTGGCCGCAGCGCCACGCCTCGCCCGCGCAGGAGGCGTTCATCCGCCCTCCCCTTCCCTACGACTACCGCACCATGATCTGCCCGTGGTTCCTCCCGGCGGGCTCGGCGGGGTTCGTCACCTGGAAGGACGCGCCCGAGCTCTTCCGCGCGATGGGCGCGCCGGTGGTGTGGAACGCGCCGTACCAGGTGGGGGCGATGGTGAGCGGGGGATGGAAGGCGCTCGGCTTCCGCGCGGCGGTGATGAACAGCGCGCCGTCGAGCGAGCCGTCGGAGTGGAACACCCTCGGCGCGGGCGAGCACGGACCGTCGTACGTCGCCCACGCCAGCGTGCAGGTGATCCCCGAGCTGCGGATCGGCGCGTCGTACGACCGCGGCAGCTACCTGCAGGACGAGCTGGGCGGCGCGCCGCTCCCGCCGGGCGAGCCGATCAGCCACTACTTCCAGGAGATCTGGGGATTCGAGGCGTCGTTCGCGCGCGGCCCCGTGGAGGCGCGCGGCGAGCTGCTGCTGGACACCTGGGACGTGCCGAACGTGACCGACTATCCTCGCGACGTGTCGTTCTACGCCGAGACGAAGGTGAAGCTCACGCCCGGCCTGTTCGCCGCCGCGCGCTACAGCGGGATCCGCTTCGACCGCATCTCCGACGGCGCGGGGGGCGAGGAGCGGTGGGACTACCCCGTCGACCGCCTGCAGTTGGCCGCCGGCTACCGCCTCGGCCGCACGACCGAGGTGCGCGCCGAGTACATGCTCAACTCCACCGACGCCCCGCCCGCGGGAAACGACGACCTCTTCGCCGTGCGCTGGAGCTGGCAGTTCTAGGGGATTCTCACGCGGAGACGCGGAGCCGCGGAGGGGTTCTCCGCGTCTCCGCGCCTCCGCGTGAGCCACTTCAGTTCTTGGGGAGAGTGATGGGAGAGAAGAAAACGACCGACGCGAAGCCCGTCTTCTTCGCCACGCCGGCGGAGTTCCGCGCGTGGCTGGAGGCGCACCACGAGACCGAGCCGGAGCTGCTGGTCGGCTTCTGGAAGAAAGGGTCGGGGAAGCCGAGCATCACCTGGCCCGAGTCGGTGGACGAGGCGCTCAGCTTCGGGTGGATCGACGGCGTGCGGCGCTCGCTGGGCGACGAGGCGTACACCATCCGCTTCACCCCACGGCGGGCGCGCAGCACCTGGAGCGGGGTGAACGTGCGCCGCATGGGCGAGCTGATCGCCGAGGGCCGCGTGCGCCCCGCGGGGATGAAGGCGTTCGAGGCGCGCAGCGCGGACAAGACCGCCATCTACGCCTACGAGCAACGCGCGCCCGACCTGACCGAGCCGTACGCCGGCGAGCTGCGCGCGAACGCGGGGGCGTGGGAGTTCTGGCAGAAGCAGGCGCCGTGGTACCGCAAGACGGCGAGCTGGTGGATCATAAGCGCCAAGAAGGAGGAGACGCGCCAAAAGCGGCTGGCCACGCTGATCGACGACTGCGCGAACGGCCGGGTGCTGGCCGGGCTCGACCGCAAGCCGAAGAAGTAGGTCTCGCACGTGGACGCCGAGAACGTCTGCACACCTTCGATCGCTCTTATTGCGATCTAACGAGGTGATCTGATTGTATGCAGGCCAATACATAATCCATCTGTTTTCTGATACGTATCTTAAGATTGTCGCAGGTGGACGCGACGACGGATTCCGAGCGGGAGCGACTCCACGTAACATTCTCAGGAACGATTTCCCGCCTGAAGCGCGTGCTGTTGCCAGAGACCCGCTCTCGCCGCAGTCAGGGTGATCGATAGATGGCTTGTCTGCATCAGCGAACGGTAGCACGTGAGTAGAATCTACAGCCATTTTGAAAAAGCACGCTACCGCTAACTTGCGCGACTAACATTTTCAGTACATAATTGCAGCGCAGCGATTCAGCTGCCCCACCCACCACTCACCTGCCCAGGGGAAACATGAGGTACACGAAACCCGTTTCGGCCGCGGTTGTCGCCCTGCTGTTCACCGCCGCCTGCGACACGTCGGACCAGCCCGTGAGCCCGCAGCCCGGCAGCCCGTCGCTGAACAACGCGGCGCCGCAGGGGGCGATCCACACCCCGGACGACGAGTTCGCGCGCGTGTCGCGGGCCGAGGTGCCGGGCTTCGCCGGGTACTACCTGGACACCGACGGCACGCCCGTGATCCGCCTGAAGGACCAGGGCCAGCGCGGTGCCGCGCAGCGCTACCTGGCGCAGGAGATCGCCGCCGCGCACCGCGGCCGCCTGGCGATGGCCCCCCGGCAGCCGAAGTTCGTGAGCGCGCAGTACGACTTCGCGCAGCTGAAGGGGTGGGCGGAGCAGCTCACGCCGCTGATGTCGCAGCGCGGCGACGTGTACCTGGTGGACGTCGACGAGGTGAACAACCGCGTGCTGCTGGGCGTGGCCGACGCCACCGCCACCGGCGCCGTGCGCGCCGAGGCCACCCGGCTGGGCATCCCCGCGAACGCGGTGGCCACGCAGCACCAGCAGGCCCCGCAGGCGCGCGCCTCGCTGCGCGACCGGCAGACGGTGCTCGGCGGCGGCATCCAGATCGCGTTCAGCCAGTACCTGTGCACGCTGGGCTTCAACGCGCGCCGCAACTCGACCGCCGCCCTCGTCTTCGTCACCAACTCGCACTGCACCGGCACGCAGTACGTGAGCGACGGGATCGCCGAGTACCAGAACCTGGTCGGCGCGGGGAACCAGATCGGCAACGAGGTGGCCGACCGCGGGATGTGGGCGTGCGCCGGTGTCGGCACCTCGTGCCGCCAGGCCGACGCCGCGTACATCAGCAACAACGGCACGCGCTCCATCAGCCGCGGCGGGATCTGGCGGACCAACTTCGCCACGGGGATGAACGCCGGCACCACCATCATCGGCGAGTTCAACATCGTGGGCCGCTACACCGGCTCGCTGCCGGTGAACAGCTACCTCGACAAGACCGGCCGCACCAGCGGGTCCACGTACGGCCTGGTCACCAACTCGTGCGTGACCATCGGCGTGCTGCGCTGCCAGGACATCTCCAAGGTGTGGTCGGAGGGCGGCGACAGCGGCTCGCCGGTGTACGTGTGGCTGAGCAACAACGACGTGCAGCTCCACGGCGTGATGTGGGGCGGCCCGGGGAGCGACTTCACCACCACGTACTCGAGCCGCCTGTCCGGCATCGAGGCCGACCTGGGCTCGCTGAGCGAGGTCTGCCGCGCGGCCTACGGCTGCTGATGGGCCGAGGCAGGACGCGGTAAACACGGAGAAGCGGAGGGGGACCGAGGTCCTCCTCCGCTTCTTCGTTTTCCCAGCCGGTCCAGTGCCCGGGCGAATAAATTCGCGGCAACAAGGGCACGAAGTCCCTGCGGGACTGACGCCGCGTATCTGCTCGCTGCGGCAGAGATCCTGCCCGCCCGGCCGTGGCCCCCTCCCCCGGCCCCTCCCCCGCTTCGCAGGGGAGGGGAGAACTCAGCGCTGCATCTCGCTTCCTGCGCATCGCCCGACGCCGCGGCAGGGTCAGCAGAGAAAAACCGCAGTTCCTCTGCTGACCCTGCTGACTCTGCGTGAGCCCTAATCTTTTATCAGTGCCTCACCCCACCACGACGCCGCCGCCCGAGGCGCCGCCTGGCTGGGGCGCCTCCGCCGGCGCCTCGCCGCGGACGTGGGCGAGCACCTTGCGCGCGAGGGCGGTGCCGAAGCCGGGGAGCGCAGCCACCTCCGCCTCGCTCGCGGCGGCCACGGCGCGCATCGAGCCGAAGCGGTCGAGCAGCGCCCGCTGCCGCGCGGGCCCCACGCCGGGGATGGTCGACAGCTCGGAGCGCACCGTGCGCTTCGTCCTCAGCTTGCGGTTGTAGCTCACGGCGAAGCGGTGCGCCTCGTCGCGCACGCGCTGCAGCAGCCGCAGCGCCTGGCTCCGCCGCGGGAGGCGGATCGGCTCGCCGCGGCCGGGGACGAACACCTCCTCGTCGCGCTTGGCCAGCGAGATCACCGGCTGCTGCGGGAAGCCGATCTCCTCCAGCGCCTTCGCCGCCGCGCCCAGCTGCCCCTTCCCCCCGTCGATCACCACCAGGTCGGGCGGCGCCTTCCCCTCTTCCACGCGCCGGTTGAACCATCGCCCCACCACCTCGTGCATCGAGGCGAAGTCGTCGTTCCCCCACTGGCCGCGGATCTTGAACTTCTTGTACTCGCCCTTGTTCGGCTCGCCGTTCTCGAAGAACACGCCGCTGGCCACCACCTCGCTCCCCTGCGTGTGCGAGATGTCGAAGCAGAGGATGGTGCGCGGCACGCTCTCCAGCTCCAGCACCTCCTGCAGCTCGTACAGCGCGTCGGGCGCGCGCCCCGCCGTCGCCTGGGCCACCAGCTTGCGCTCCTCCAGCAGGTGCCGCGCGTTCTGCTCGGCGAGGGTGACGAGCTGCACCTTCTCGCCGCGCTGGGGCACGTGCAGGCGCACGGCGCGGCCGGCGTGCTCGCGCAGCAGCTCCTGCAGCACGCCGCGGTCGGCGAAGTCCTCGGGGAAGAAGATCTCCGGCGGGATCGACCCGTCGTCGCGGATCGCCCGGTCGGTGTAGTGGCGGGTGACGAAGGCGTTGAACGCGCTCTCGTCGCTGTCGTCGCCCGCGTTGGTCAGGAAGGTGACCTCGCGCCCCAGCAGCTTTCCCTCGCGGATCAGCAGCACCACGCCGCACGCCTCCGCCCGGTCGCGCGCGAAGCCGACCACGTCGCGGTCGCTGCCGGTGACGTCGACCACGCGCTGCCGCCGCTCCAGCGTCTCCAGCTGGGCGATGGCGTCGCGCAGCTCGGCGGCGCGCTCGAAGTTCATCTCCTGCGCCGCCATCCCCATCTCCCGCTTGAGCCGGTCGGCGACCAGGCGGGTGTGGCCGCCCAGCACCTCCAGGATCTCGTCCACCATCCCCCGGTACTCGTCTTCCGTCTGGAACGCCACGCACGGCGCCTTGCAGCGGCCGATGTGGTAGTCCAGGCAGGGGCGCGCGGGGGTCTCGCGCGGCAGGTCGTAGTGGCAGGAGCGCACGGTGTACAGCTTCTTCACCAGCTCCAGCGACTGCCGCATGCGGCGGACGTCGGTGTACGGCCCGAAGTACCGGCTCCCGTCCTTCACCAGCCGGCGGGTGACGAACACGCGGGGGAAGCGCTCGTGGACGGTGACCTTGATGTAGGGATAGGTCTTGTCGTCCTTGAGGTTGATGTTGAAGCGGGGACGGTTCTCCTTGATCAGGTTGTTCTCGAGGATCAGCGCCTCGGCCTCGGTGTTCACCACGATGGTGTCCACGTCGGCCACCCGCCGCACCAGCTCCTGCGTCTTGATCCCGTGCTGCGCGCCCGCGGCGAAGTAGCTGCGCACGCGGCTGCGCAGCGACTTGGCCTTCCCCACGTAGATGACCACGCCCTCGGCGTCCTTCATCAGGTACACGCCGGGGCGGGTGGGAAGGTGGCGGAGCTTGCTTTCGAGCGTGGAGTTCTGCGGCATCGGGCCAGTCGAGATTCGGGATCGGGACAGGGGGCTTGATACACCACAGGTGCCGCCGGGGTCGCGGAATCGCGAGCGGTTCGCGGGTGGCGACGGGCGAATGAATTCGCGGCAACAACTGCACGAAGTCCCTGCGGGACTGCGGCCGCGGCATCCAGGCGACGAGCCGGCATCCGTGCCGCGCTGAGTTCTCCCCTCCCTGCGCAGCGGGGGAGGGGGCCAGCCGGGGCGGGCAGGATGTTTCCGGTGCAGAGCGGATCCAGGGCCCCAGTCCCGCAGGGACTTCGTGCGGTGGTTGCCGTGGCTTCAGCCGCCCGGGCAACCCGGCCCGACCGGCGGTCACATCCCCCGCACCACCGTCCGCCGCTCGGCCTCGTCGCGCATCCCCAGGAACTCGCCGACGGCCGCGAGCGAGCCGATGTGGTCGCAGAAGATCTTGAACGTCGCGAGGATGGGCACGGCGATGAACGCGCCCGGGATCCCCCAGATCCAGAACCAGAAGGTGAGGCCGACGAGCAGCGCGACCGGGTTGAGCGCCAGGCGGTGGCCCACGAACACCGGGCTCACGAAGTTGGCCTGGATCAGGTTGATGCAGAGGAAGGCCGCGGGCACCGCCAGCACGCGCCCCGCGTTGTCGAACACCGTCATCGCCACCAGGCCCAGGATGGCCACCATCGCCAGCGCGCCCAGGTAGGGGATGAACTCGAGCACGGCGACGAGGGCGCCCCAGAGGAGCGGGCTGGGCATCCCCAGCAGCCACATCGCCAGCGCCACCACGGCGCCCTCGGCCAGGTTCACCGCGGCCACGGTCAGCAGGTAGGTGGAGATGGAGCCCTCGATCATCCGCGCGATCTCCACCGCCTTGCGCTTGTCGCCGGTGTTGGGGAGGACCTTGATCAGCTTCTGCAGGAACAGGTCGCCCGCGGCCAGCAGGAAGTAGAGGAGGACGATCACCTCCAGCAGCCCCGCCGCGAAGCGCTGCGTGGTCCCGAACACGCGCGCGATCAGGCTGGGCTGCCGCACCACCACCTCGCGCGGCCGGGCCGCCCCGTCGCCGCCGACGGCCACGGCGCCGGCGGCGCTCTGCACCTGCTCGGCGGTGCGGCTGGCGCGCTCGAGCGGCCGCAGCAGCTTGCGGAGCTTCGCCTGCGCCGTCGCCAGCGTCTCCGGCGCGTTGGCCGCCCAGCTCTGCACCGGGCCGGCCAGCTCGTATCCCGACACCGCCAGCGCGCCGAGCAGCGCCAGCACCACCAGCCCCGCGCCGGCGGGCGGCGGGATGCGCAGCCGCGCCATCGCGCGCACCACGGGGCTGAACAGGAAGCTGAGCAGGAGCGCGAACACCAAGGGCAGCAGGAACGGCCGCGCGAAGTAGAGCGTGTACAGCAGCGCCAGCACGGTGAGCGTGGTGACGCCCACCGAGCGCGTCCGCGGGCTGGCGATGGCGCGCTCGGTCCGCTCCAGGTCCGGCCGCGGCGCGCCCGGCTCCACCGGCGCGGCCTGCGCGGCGGGGTCCACGTCGGGTTCCAGCGGCGAATCGTCGCGCGGGCGGTCGGCGTCCATGCGTGCCGGGTCGGAGTGGGCGGGCGCAGCTCGTTCGATGCGCGAATGTGCAGAAGTCGCGCCCCGGCCTGCGGATGCGGCCGGTCGGGATCGTCCCGCGGCTTTGAGATCGGAGGCCGGGGGATTAGACTGCGCGCTCGGCGGCACGCCCGCAACGAGATCCCCCGCACCGCCCTCGATCCTCGGAACCCATCCATGAGCGACGAGATCAGCATCGACCACGAGACGTTCGGACGGCTGGCGTGGGACGAAGACTTCTGGTACGGCCGGGTCACGCTCCCTGGCTGGGCGGGCTTCCGGGTGCGACTCGGAACCGAGGAGGATCTCGAGGACGATGACGGGACGGCGATCCTTTCCATCGAGCCCGGGATGGACGAGCCGTCGGCGCCGCCGAGCGAGGCGCAGGCGCGCGCCTTTCTTCACCTCGTGCGGAACGAGGCGGCGGTCACGCACGCGGTGCAGCGGGCGATCCTGGCCGAATACCCCAAGTTCCGTAAGGCGTACGGCCGCATACCGGAAGCGGCCGCGCGCATGCCGAGGGCGCGCACCATCGCGGACCTGCAGCCGCTGATCGGGCTCGTCATCGTGCACGTGGTGCGGGCGGAGCGCGACGGAATGGCCTACGTCGGCTTCGAACTGGGGTGCAGCTGGGACGAGGAGCACGGGGTGGGGGTGATGACGCACGCCGGGCGCATCGTGGAAGTTGGCCACGCCGACATCGGGTTCTCGGTGTTCGAGGATGAGACGGCCCCGATCGCGCCGCCGGCGAGGTGGTGGGAGTTCTGGAAGACGTGAGCGTCGCCGCGATGGAGAAGCCCACCGCACAGGTCCGGGCCGACTTCGACGGGATCGCGCGGCTGGAGGAGGCGCACGGCGCGCGCGAGGGACCGTACGTGCGCTGGCTCGCCGACCAGCTCCGCGATGATGTCGGTGAGGCGCTGGAGATCGGCTGCGGCACGGGCGAGCTGACGCGGCTCCTCGCCGCCCGCGCATCGTACGTGCTGGCGATCGACCTCTCGCCGGAGATGATCCGCGTCGCGCGCGAGCGCTCCCCGTCGTTCCCGAACGTCGAGTACCGCGTCGCCGATGTCACCGCGTGGGAGATGCCGCGGGGGCGATTCGACTGCGTGGCCTCCGTCGCGACGCTGCACCATCTCCCGTTCGAGCCGGCGGTCACGGCGATGCGCGACGCGCTGCGGCCCGGCGGGTGGCTGCTGATCCTCGACATCCTCACCCGTCCCGGCCTGCGCCATCTCCCCCGCAACGCCGCGGCGGCGATCGCCAGCCGGCTGAGGATGCGTCGCGGATCGCGCGCGCTGCGGGCCGCGTACGACGCGCACGGGCGCGGCGAGACGTACCTGCGCCCGGACGAGCTCCGCGCGCGCTTCGAGCCGCTGCTGCCGGGCGCGGAGATCCGCGAGCACCTGCTCTGGCGCTACTCCGTGGTCTGGCGCAAGCCGATGGGATGAGCGATGTGGTTCCGACGACGCGTGGAGGACGAGGACCGGACGCTGCCGTACGAGCCGGCGGAGGAACCGCCGCCGCGGCGGCGCCGCGTGGCGCGGGTAGCGATCTGGATCGCGAAGGTGCTTGCCGCCTATTACGTGCTCTGCCTCGTCCTGCTCGTCGCCTACCGCTGGGTGCCGCCGCCGGCCACGGGCGTGCAGGTGCAGCGCCGGATCGAGGCGTGGACGTCGGATTCTCCCTACCGCCAGCGGCGCGTGTACAAACCGATGTCGGCCATGTCGCGGCATCTCCCGCGCGCGGTGGTGGCGGCGGAGGACGGGCGTTTCTGGACGCACTTCGGCTTCGACTGGGTGGAGATGCGGCAGGCGAAGCGCGACGCGGAGCAGGGCGGGCGGATGCGCGGCGCGTCGACCATCACCCAGCAGCTGATGAAGAACCTGTTCGGCTGCGCCTGCCGCAACCCCGTGCGCAAGCTGTACGACCTCGCGCTCACCCCCGCGGCGGAGCTGATCCTGGGGAAGCGGCGGATCCTGGAGCTGTACCTGAACAACGTGGAATGGGGCGACGGCGTGTTCGGGGCCGAGGCCGCGGCGCGGCTGCACTACGGCGTCGGCGCGCGGGAGCTGTCGCGGACGCAGTCCGCCGGGCTGGCGGCGCTCCTTCCCAACCCGCACCGCCGCACCCCGGCGAACACCCGCGGCTACACCCGCGAGATCCTGCGGCGCATGCAGGTGCGCGGATGGTAGGGCAAACGCGGTACCGCGCGGGCGGCCTGTCGCTTGCCGTCTGCTACGGGCTTCCGACGGACGGGAGGAGGAGGATGACGGTCGTCTCAACGGCAGGCACGCGCACGAACCCGCGCCGCGAGTTCATCCGACACACCGCCGACGTGCCGATCGAGGTGTGCGCGGCCGAGGCCGATGGCGGGCGCACGCAGCAGGGCGTGAACGTGAGCGTCGGCGGGCTGTCGTTCGTCTCCGACCAGGCGCTGGAGACGGGGAGCACGATCCGCATCCGCATCGCCGAGGTGGACCCTCCGTTCCAGGCGCAGGCGCGCGTCGTCTGGTCGCGGCCCGAGGGCGACGGCTACTGCGTCGGCGTTCGCTTCCTGGACGCGAGCGACGCCTTCCGCGCGCGGATGGTGGAGCAGGTGTGCTCGATCGAGTCCTACCGGCGCGAGGTGCAGGAGCGCGAGGGCCGCGTGCTCACCTCGCCCGAGGCCGCCGCGGAGTGGATCGGCAAGTACGCGGGCCGCTTCCCCGGCGACTGAATCCGGGGAAGTTCGAGTCCACGAAAACAGCGGAGGCAGCGGAGACGAGTTCTCCGCTGCCTCCGCTGCTCTGCGTGAGACTCGCGATCTACGGCGCCGGCGCGGCTCCGGCGGTGGGACGTATGCGCGGGAGGAGCCCGTCGCGCGTGATGTCGTCGGCCGTGCCGATCAGCCCGTCGGGGCCGGCGGAGCGCAGCTCGAACTCGTCGCCGCGCGGGACGAAGACCACGCGGTGGCCCCACGGGTCGCAGGTGCTCAGCCACGGCACCTCGGCCACCGAGTCGGCGAACTCGAACAGCCGCAGCGGCCGCTTCTGCTTGTCGCGCACGAAGCCGGTGAGGCGCTCCGACAGCATGGTCAGACGATACTCGGCGCGCGCTGCGGGCTCCGGCCAGCTCTGCGTCTCCGCCGCCCGCAGCTGCGCGGGCGTCATCGCCGCGTTGCCGGTGATGGTGTCGGCGCACGCCTCCGCGCGAGGCGGCGACTGCTGCGCAACGGCGGATGACGCGCAGACGGCGAGCGCGAGCGGCAGGAGCAGATACGTCGGCTTCATCGCTGGAAGGATCGGGGTCGGTGGATCGTGGGATGGCCGATGAGGTGGGCACGCCGCAGGAACTTAGCGAATCCGCCGGGTGATGTGTAGCCTTGCCCGTGCCAGAGGGAGAACCGCGTCTATCCTCCGACCGGCGGACCACACGCCCCGAGCCCGTGAGCGCGCTAGGCGAAATCCTCGGCGTACTCGTCCACGTCGTGGCCCATCTTCGCCAGCTCCTTGCGTCTCCAATCCTCCACCATGTGCCCCGCGAGCTCTGCCTGGGCGTCGGCGACCTGCCGCATCAGCGCTTCGTTGGCGCGGAGCTCGGCGTCCAGACGCAGCTGGTGCTTGTCGGAATTCAGCTGCTGTTCCGTTTCGAACATGCTGTCACGGTCGGCCATTTCCAGCTCCGCGTTGGTCTTCAGCTCGTGGCGCTTGACGCGCATGCTCTGCCGGACCTTCTCCACCAGTTCGAACTCCCGCTGCTCCAGCAGCTCGTCGTAGGGACGGTACGGGCTGAAGGTGGACAGCAGCTTCACCACCACGGGCGCCGTTTCCAGCGAGATGAAGAGCAGGGTGATGAAGATGCTGGCCCAGCGGATCGTCTCACTGTCCTTCTTCAACGAGCCGAACGCCTCCATCCGCGCCAGGAACCCGTCCGCCCCGCTCCGCACCGAGTCCGTTCGCGCGATATTGCGGTCCTGCTGGGCTTCCAGGCGCGCGATGACGCTGTCGTTCCGGCCGATCCGGGGGAGGTTGCTGCTCTTGATCTCCTCCCACTGGCGCAACGCCTCCTTCCGCGCCGTGTCCTTCTCGGCGAACACCGGCCCCGCCCCGGGAATCATGGTGCCGCCCGTACCTTCCTTCTCGCGGATCCACTCATCGTTGCGCCGGTTGTACTCATTCTGCCTGGCGTCGATCTCCGCGCGCATCCGCGCGTTCTCCGCGCGCAGGCTGTCCAGCCGCTCGCCGTCGCCCGCCCGGATGCGGTCGACGTCGCTGTTCCGGGCCTGGGACTGCATCTGGTCCCAGCGAAGCTGGATCTCCCCCTCGAACAGTCTCAGCTCCAGCGGGCGCGAGATCACCACGGCCAGCAGTACGGAGATGACGAACCGCGGCGCCGCGTAAAGAAGGTCGAGCGCGAAGTGCTTCTGCTTGCGCATCCCCGACACGATCACGCGGTCCAGGTTGAAGATCACCGCGCCCCAGAGCACCCCGAACGCCGCCGCCACCGGGACCAGGCCGAACACGGTGTAGAGCGCGTAGCCGCCGGAGAGGCTGGCCAGGATCGCCGTCAGCAGGATGGTGACGCCGATCCCCACGTACTTGGACTCGTCGGTAGGGCATTCCCGCAGGACGTCGGTGTTGGCTCCCGAGCAGAACAGAAAAAAGCGCTTCATCCCTGGTCTCCTGTCCTGGTGTTCACCTCTGACTTCACGCGCTTGCGAATCTGGTCGAACACGTCTCCGACGCGTGGAATCCGGTCCGCCGACATCCGTCCAAGCGCGGGTCCGGCCGCCCGGTCCGCGGAAGTGGGGCCCGGAGCGGCCCGCGCGCTCTCCGCCGCGAAGCGCACCGACAGGTCCACCTTCAGCGGAACGTGGAAGGAAGGCGCGGACAGGCGGATCGTGGGCGCGGCGAGCCGGATCGACGGCGCCGCCACCTCCACGCCGCGCAGGACGACGGTGTGCGACAGCCTCGGCGCGGGCACGAACAGCGTGCGGATGAGCGGCATCGGCGACACCCGCACGTGCACCGTCTCGGACAGCCGGTCTCCTTCGGGCGACCCCGCCGTGAGCGTGTAGAGGCCGCTGGCGGCCGGGAACACCTCGCAGCGCCCGGCCTCGTCCACCTCGCCCACGCCGCGGTCGATGCTCACCCAGAGCGCTCCCTCCACGCGCCAGGTGAGCCGCACCGGCCGCCCTTCCAGCGTGGCTTCGGGCTCCGCCTGGAACAGGATGATCTCCAGCATCTCGTCGTGCTCCCGATAGCGTCCCACCGCGCGGGCTTCCCTCCCCCGCTTTCACCTTGGATTGGCGCGCATCGCCGATTTCCCGGCGTTTCTGTGGAAGCGTGTAAAAGCGGACGGCTGCCCGGCACGAGTTCGTGGCCGTGGCAGCCGTTTTCGATGCTGGGGATCAGCTTTGACGTTTCGCCAGCGGTGGTCGCGGCAGGCGGTCGATCGATGTCCGCCGTGTGCTGGCGGAGACTGGGTGCGAATCGGGGACCATCGACCCGTCTCACTTCGCGGAGGCGCCGTGCGACGTTACCCCAGGGACGCACGGCCGAGACGAAAACCCCGAGCGAGCGAGATCCCCATGTCCCCTCCCGTCAAGGTGCTGCTGCTGGCCGCCAACCCCGACGACAACTCGGCGGGGCTCCGGATCGACCACGAGATCCGCCGGGCGCTCGAGGCCGTCCGGATGGGGAGCGCCGGAGACAGGCTGAAGATCGAGCCGGAGCTGGCGGCCGGCGCGGAAAACCTGCCCGACGCCCTCCAGCGGCATCACCCGCAGATCGTCCACTTCGCCGGGCACGGCTACGAGAAGGGGATCGAGCTGGACGATGGATCGATCGTGCGCGCGAGCACCCTCGCAGGGCTGTTCACCACTTTCCGGGAGGTCCGCGTGGTGGTGCTGAACGCGTGTGAGACGCTTCCCGTGGCGAAGCGGATCAGCCAGGTGGTCGACTACACCGTGGCCATGGAGCTGCCCATCCACGACTCCGCCGCGATCAGGTTCTCGGGTGCGTTCTACGCCGCCCTCGCCTTCGGCCGTACGGTGCGGTCCGCGTTCGAGGAGGCCGCGGCGTCGCTGAAGGCAAAGTACGGCGAGAGGCACGCGATCCCCCACCTGCTGGTCCGCCCCGGCGCCGATGAAACGCCGCTCGCTCCGTCCGAGACTTCCGCCGATTTTATCGAGCAGAAGCACAACCTCAGGAAGATCGACGCGGTCGGCAACGTGGAGACGGAAGCCGAAGCCCCTGCGACGGCAGCCACCCGGACCTCTCAGCACACCTGCATGGAGGACGTGAAGAGCGGCGGCGATGTAAGGTCCATACAGAGGGTAAGGTGAGTGTCCGACCCATCATCGGCCGGCACTCATCCGATCAACGTTGCCAACCACGAGGAATGCGATGGACAACCTGACGCTGAGCGAAAAGCTGATCCGCGAGCACAAGGCCGAGCCGCTCGAGGGTCACACGGTGGTGGTGCTGGAGCGCGTCGGCGAGTCGGGCGAGAAGTTCCACTCGCTGCTTGAGCCCGGCTCCGACCGGGTCGGCGGCGGCTGGCTCCGCGCGCTGCTGGGCAGGTCCGACCGCTACTTCGCGTTCGCGGTCGACGCTTCGAAGGCCCGCCCGCTGCGCTTTACGGAGCACGTGGAGATGGCAGAGCGCGCGCACGACTTCGACCTGCACTTCACCCTGTGGTACCGCGTGTCCGACGCGCAGCTGCTGGTGGCGGCCCGCGACATCGACCCGCTGCTGCGGGTGCAGACGAAGGTGGCCGAGGTGGTCACCGAGGAGATCGCCCAGCTTCCCTGGGCCGAGGTGTGGCACTCGTTCCGAACCGCCAGCGAGTTCGTGGTCTCCGGCACCCTCCCCGAGCTCAAGACCTTCGCGCGCGACTACGGCATCACCCTCACCTCGCTGCGGCTCCGGGAGCAGCTGCCGCGCGAAGCCACCGCCGTCGAGCGCAAGATCCACGAGACGCGCGAGAAGGGGCGATACGTCGACGCGCGCAGGACCGTCGGCCGCGAGTTGAAAAACCGGGAGAGCGACCGGAGGCGGGAAAACGCGGCACGTGACGGGGAAGACCGCGCCGACGAGGCGCGACGCGAGCGGCAGGACACCGTCACCCGCACGACGACCGAGACAATCGGCAAGCTCATCGCCACGGCCACCTCCATGGAGGAACTCGCCGAGATACACGCCTCGCTGGGCACCGGCGAGGAGCACACCAGCCCACTCCTTTCTCGCCACCGAAACGGGTCTTGCGTGCTTGGCCCTGGCAACCGCGAGAGCCTGGCGGCGCTCCCCGCGGGCAGTAGCGGGCTCCCCGGCGTGCTGTCGGATCTGGTCACGCTCACCGACCAGCTCGGTCTCAGGAGCCAGCGCTGCCGAATCCAGGGCGCCCTGCTGCACGTGGTGGCGTCGGTGCTGGCCGAAGACGCGGGGCAGGTGACGGCCAGACAGGCGGACCATGCCAGGGAGGCCCAGCAAGCGCTGGCCGAGGCGCCGCAGATGGCGCCGGGCCGGTTCGAGGCGCTGCAGGACCTCGCCGACCCGCAGCAGCTGCGCGCGCGGCTCCATTCGCCGTGACGCCCGGCCCGCAGTCGCGGGCAGGCGGGCGGGAAGAAGCCGTGCCGCCGCGTGGGCTGACGCCCCACCTTCACCGAGAATCGTCCCATGTCCCTGGAAGAGCCCATGCCCTCCGCGCCCGCTGCCTCGGCGCCGGCGTCCCAGCCGCCGGAGCCCTCTCTCGTCGCGGCCCCTTCCGATCCCAACACGCCGCCCGGCGGGCAGCAGCAGAGGAGCACTCTCACGGACATCGAGGCCGGCCGCGACGTTTTGGTAGAAAACTCTATCGACAACTCGGTCGAAACCTCGATCTACAACGGCGACGTCTACTACCAGGTGATGGCGGCGCAGCGCCGCACGGTGCGCCGGTCCACCCTCGCCGACGGGCAGGAAGTCTCCCGGGTGGAGGAGGAGTGGGCGGTGGAGCACTTCGCCGGGATCGAGGGCGAGGCCGACACGCTGGTGCGGCACCTGGAGGAGCGGCGCGTGCTGCTCCTCTGCGCGCCGAGCGGGGCGCGCAAGGTGACCGCCGCCACCCACCTGGCCCTTCGGCTGCGGGAGCGCGGCACCTGCACGCAGCCCGCCGCCGTGTTCGATCCGCCGGAGCGGCACGTCCCGGTGGACCTTCACCAGTTGGCGGCGAAGCACGCCCAGTTCGCGGACCGGCTCGTCGTCTTCCGCAACACCCTGTCGCGGGGGAACCCCGACCTCCACGACGCGTTCGCCAAGACCGACCGCGCCGGCTGGGCGCAGCTCGCCGACCGGCTGCGCGCGCGCAACGCCTATGTGGTGTTCACCGCCACCCCGGCGGAGACGGGGCAGTTCCACGACGCGCATGCCCTGCAGGGCCTCCTGCGCTCCCTCGACCCGCATTCTTCCGAGCTGCGGGCCGCCCGGCTCGACCGGCACCTGGGCGCGCTCCAGCAGCCCGGCGGGACAGCCGCGGAAACGCTCCAGGCCGTGCGCGGCTTCCGCGACCAGCTGCTGGAGCGGTTCCCCTTCTCCTCGCAGGCGGCTGACTTCGTGGACTTCTTCGTGGACCTGGGCCAGCCGTCGCTGGGGTTCGACGAGGGGCTCGCTCTCTTTCAGGACGCCAGCCGGCGCCTGCTCTACGACTTCGGCGACGACTTCGACGGGTGGTCGTTCGGCTTCGTCCTGGCGCTGGCGCAGTGCACCCCCGACGCCGCGGGCGTGGCCTGGGTCGACTTCGACCGCCTGCGGCGCCACCTGCGGCGGTGGCTGCAGCGTGACCTGCAGCTCGCGGACGGCGCGCGAGCCCAGGACGACGACGAGCCGAGCGAGGTGAGGCTGGAGTTGTCCGACGACTCGCTGCTGACGCGCAGCCGCGCCACGATCAAGAAAGACCCGTTCACGCTGGCCGACGTGGTCTCCTTCCGCGACGAAGTGCCGCCGCAGGGGCTCTGGCGGATGCTGCTGGGGCGTCACCGGCGGGTGCTCACCGCCATCCTCCCGCGGCTTCGCGACCTGGCCGAGCGGCCGGACCAGGACGGGCCCAGCATGAGCGTGCTGGCCGCGCAGATCATCGGCCGCATCGGCGAGATCGACTACCAGCGGGTGGTGGTGCCCATGGCGGAGCGCTGGGCCACCTTGGGCAACAAGCGCCACCGAGGGCTCGTTGGAGCAATGTTCGAGGGCGTGCTGGGGAGCAACGAGCCCCAGTTCCGCGCGCGGTGCCTTCAGTTCCTGAGGTCGATGCACGCTGGCGGGGCCACCGGGCGCGACGGCGACCTGCTGCAGGCCGCGATCACCGCGTACTCGTGGGTGGGCTACTACGACTTTCCGCGGGCGATGCACGAGCTGTACGGGATCGTCCGCGTCCACCTGGTTCCGATGATTGAAAATGCCTCACGGATGTCGCGGCTGGTGAGCGGGATCCAGGCCGATATCGAGCGGGCAGCCCAGAAAGGCGACGACATGCTGGTGCGGAAGGCCCGCGAGGTGCTGCGCCGGGTGGTAGACAAGATCTACGCCGAGCGCGCCGGCGTCTTCCTGAGCGTGCAGTTCGCGCTGGTGTCGCTCTGCGAGGCGCATGGCGTGGCGCCCGTGCTGCGGGAGCTGCGCGAGTGGATCAAGCGGGGCGGGGCGAGCATGGGAGTGCTGATCGCGCTGATGTTCCTGCACGAGCGCGGCATCGCCAACCAGCTACGCGACGACCGCGTGGAGCTTCCGCGGGGTGACGCGCTCCCCCCAGTGAGCTGCGGTCAGTTCGTCCGGGCGCTGGCGAACGGCGACGAAGACGTGCACCAGGCCGTCCGCTTCCTGGGCGATCTGTACGAAAGCGTAACGACCCCGTGGGCGGCCGAAGGCCTGGTGCGTCGGCACTTCCGCGACCAGTTGCAAGGGCACCTGCTGGAGTGGGTGCAGGACGCGCTCCCTGTCTCAGAGCTCGCCGAGCCCATGCGCCGCATGGTCGAGCAGCTGTCGCGAACCCACGAGGGAAAGATGCGGGAGATGATCGTGCAGCTGCTCAACGGCGCCGAGTTCAGGCGCAGGCACGAATTGAGGAGCTTCGCCGCCTCGCTGCAGGTGTGACGGTCGAGCGGCGAGCGAGGATCACCGCGCTCAGTCCCCCGGCACCGGCGCGGCGGCGGCCTCCGCCTCGGGCGCGAACTCGACCTTCATCCCCTCCGCCAGGCGGCGCAGGAGGGCGGGGTCGCGGCCGAGGTACTGGAACACCGTCAGCGCGCGCTCCTGCGGGATCCCCATCGGGCGCAGGTGGTTGCGCACGAGCCGCGTATCCCGCTCCAGCGCGGCGCGGCGCTGCTTGAAGTGGCGCAGGATCGTGCGCTCGCTCTTGGCCGCCTCCAGTAGCGCGCGGTTGCGCCGCGCGCCCACCGCGTCGCGCAGGTTGAAGTCGATCCCCTCGGCCACGTCGATCACCCGCCCCCACTCCTCCACCAGCGCGCGCCGCAGCCCCTCCAGCCGCGCCCACAGCTCGTCGGGCACGTGCCGCCGCGCCACGGCATCCCACAGCGCGTGCTCGGGAAGGCGCAGCTCGTCGTCGGTGATCGCCAGCCGCGCGCGCGCCTCGGCCACCTCGTCGGGAACGATGGTGGCGCCGAAGCGGGGGAAGACGATCGGCGCGCGCATGCCGAACGCGCCGAAGAGCGGCCGCACCTGCCCGAAGTACGCCGTCTCCGCCGGGCCGGCGACGTAGGAGAGCGTGGGGAAGACGAAGGACTCGACGACGGGGCGGAGGAAGACGTTGGGGCTGAGCGCCCGCGGATCGGCCGCCTGGATGGCGCGGAGGTCGTCGAGGGTGAAGTGCCGCCGCGCCTCCTGCGCCACGAAGCCGCCGTTCTCGCGGTGCAGCCGCTCGCGCCCGGCGGGGCCGTGCCAGAAGACGTTGGTCGCCCCCTCCACCAGCGTGACCTGCGAGGTGTACCCGGCCGCCTCGAGCGCCGCCGTCTGCGCCGCGACCAGCCGCTCGTGCTCGGCGGCGTGCTCCAGCTCGGCGAGGATGACCTGCTGCGAGGCGGCCTTCAGCGCCGGATCCGCCGCGTCGGTGACGAGCAGGTCGAAGTCCGCGAACAGCGCCACCACCGCATCCCGGAACGCCTGCGCCACCGTCGCACCGGGGCGGTACGCATCTCGAAGCAAGCTGATACAGAGAGACACATCTCCATCTCCCCCAATCACTTCCGCGAACTCGCGCAACGTCGTTTCCACGTCGCCGCCGAGCGGCATCTCGCTCATCGGCACCGCGACGGAGGAGGTGGCGGAGATGGAGACGCGGCGCAGCTCGCCGTCCTCGGCGACGGCGTAGGCGTGGTTGACCTCGGCGAAGTCGTGGTCTTCCGACGCCGCCCAGAAGACGGGGAGGACGATCACGCCCAGCGCCCGCTCCAGCTCCTCGGCCAGGCGGATCGCGGAGAGGATCTTGTGGACGGTGTAGAGCGGGCCGGTGAAGAGGCCGGCCTGCTGGCCGGTGGTGATCATGGCGCCGCCCTCGTCCACGAAGCGGCGCAGGCGCTCGGCCGCGCGCTCCGACGTGGGGGTGAGCGCGGCGGCGGCGCGCTGGCGCTCGGCGCGGCCGAAGCGGGCGCGGACCTCGGCCAGCTTGGCGCGCCAGGAGACGAGGTCGCGCGGGTGGCCGTCGTAGAAGAGCGCGGCGGGCGAGCGCCCGGCCAGGAAGTCGTCCACCAGCCGGTTGCCGCGGATCTGCGCCACGTGCAGGTGTAGGCTGCTGCTCAGCGTCTCCTCCCCGGCGGTGCGGCGCGCGAGCGCGGCGGGGAGGGCCGGCACGCTGGCGTAGTCGCCGCCGATGATCTCGTTGCGCTTCTGGACCACTCGTCACCCCCCTCCACCCCGGCAGGTCTGCACGAGCGCCGCCCGACAGGTTACAGGCGGCGTACGACGGCGGGCAACCTCACCCGAATCGCCCTGTACACCACAACCGCCGTTCGGTCCCCTTGGCGGTTACACGCAATTGCCGAAGACTGTCATTCCGAGCGGAGCCGCTGCGCCGAACTCGCGAGTGCGCAAGCGCTTGGCGGCTCCCGAGGAATCTCTGGCCTGCTTTCGCGCGACAAGGCGGCCTGTGGCGCGGACGCCGGCCAAAGATTCCTCGGGCTGCATCCATCCATGCGGACGCGATTACGGTCTGGCCGCCCTCGGAATGACAGATCGGGGACTCTCGTCGTACCGAGCGACCGCACGACGCACCGCTGTCATTCCGAGCGGAGCCGCTGCGCCGAAGTCGCGACTGCGCAAGCGCTTGGCGGCTCCCGAGGAATCTCTGGCCTGCTTCCGCGCGACAAGGTGGCTTGTGACGCGGACGCCGGCCACAGATTCCTCGGGCTGCAGCCATCCATGCGGACGCGGTTACGGTCTGGCCGCCCTCGGAATGACAGATTTGGGAGATTCGCGGACGGCGCGGAGGCCGGGTCTCCGGAGCGACGAGGTCGCGCGGTGTGGATCAGTCGCGGCCCTTGTGATACGGCTCGTTGCGGAGGATCGTTCCGGCGCGGTAGAGCTGCTCGGCCAGGACGAGACGGGCGATCTCGTGCGGCAGCGTCATCGCGGAGAGCGAGAGCTGGTGGCGCGCGCGCGACAGGATCTCGTCCGACAGGCCGTAGGCGCCGCCGATCACGAACGCGGCGCCGGGGCTCCCCCGCACCGCCAGCTCCTCGAGCCACTCCGCCAGCCGCTGCGACGTCCACTGCCGCCCCGCCTCGTGCAGGGCCACGATCTCCGCGCCGGCGGGGACGCGCGCCAGGAGCCGCTTCCCCTCCTCGTCGCGGACGCGCGCGGCGTCGCCGGGGCGGCGGAACGGCTCCTCCTTCACCTCCCCCGCCTCGAAGGTGAAGTACCGCTTCGCGCGCGCCTCGTACTCGGCGACCAGCTCGGCGGCGGTGCCGCGCGGGCGGCCGACGGCCAGCAGCGTGATCTTCATCCCCCGTCCTTGAACGTTGTTGGCCCACGTTGGATAAGGCGCCACGGGGCGCGGGTCAACCACGTGCTGCGAAAGCCGGCCACGGCGTGTATCTTGTGGCGATTCGCGCACCAGCGCCCGACCAACCGCTGCAGATCCAGGAGGGACGATGCGGGACCCGCGTGTGTCGGCCATGGCCGACGGGCTGATCGGTTCGGAGATCCTGAGGATCGCGGCCGACGTCCGCGCGATGATGGCGCAGGGCGCGGAGGTGTGCAACCTGACGGTGGGCGACTTCGCGCCGAAGGAGTTCCCCGCCCCGCGCGCGCTGGTGGACGGCATCGTCGACATGCTCCGCGCGGGGGAGACGAACTATCCGCCCTCCGACGGCGTCCCCCAGCTCCGCCAGGCCGTCTCCGCCTTCTACCGCGAGTGGCTGGGGCTGGAGTACGGCGTCGACTCGGTGCTGGTCACCGGCGGCTCGCGGCCGGGGCTGTACGCGACGTACCTCACCCTCGTGGACCCCGGCGACACCGTCGTCTATCCCGTCCCCTCCTGGAACAACAACCACTACGTCCACCTCTCCGGCGCGCGCGGGGTTCCCGTGTTCTGCCAGGTGGAAGACGCCTTCCTCCCCACCCGCGCGATGCTGGAGGAGGCGGTGCGCGGCGCGCGGATGCTGGTGCTGAACTCGCCGCTGAACCCGGCGGGGACGGCCTTCACCGCCGGGCAGCTGGGAGAGATCTGCGACCTGGTGCTGGAGGAGAACGCCCGCCGCGGCCCCGAGGAGCGGCCGCTGTACCTGCTGTACGACCAGGTCTACTGGATGCTGACCTTCGGTGATACCACGCACGTGGACCCCGTGTCGCTGCGCCCGGCGATGGCGGAGTACACGGTGTTCATCGACGGCATCTCCAAGTCGTTCTCGGCCACCGGCGTGCGCGTGGGATGGATCGTCGGCCCGGCGGACCTGGTCAAGCGGATGGCCTCGCTCGTCGGCCACATGGGCGCGTGGGCGCCGCGCGCCGAGCAGCTGGCGGTGGCGAAGCTGCTGGGCGACCGCGCCGAGATCGAGGGCTACCACGCCACGATGAAGACGGAGCTCGTCGCCCGGCTCGAGGCGCTGCACCAGGGGCTGGCGGAGCTGCGCGGCCGCTTCCCGGTGGAGGTGGTGCGGCCGATGGGGGCGATCTACCTGAGCGCGCGCTTCGAGCTGCACGGCGCCGCGACGCCGCAGGGCGCCACGCTGCGCACCAACGACGACATCCGCCACTACCTGCTGCAGGCCGCGGGGATGGCGGTGGTCCCCTTCCAGGCGTTCGGGCTGCCGGAGGAGACGGGGTGGTTCCGCCTGTCGGTGGGCGCCGTGTCGCGCGCGGAGATCCCGCCGATGCTGCAGCGCCTGGAGGCCGCCCTGCGGGCGCTCTCCTACGGCGCGCCCGCCGCCGCCGCGGCGTGACGGCGCGCTGACGCGACATCGACCCCGCGGCGGACGCTCATCCGTCCGCGGGGTCGTCTTCTTTCATCCCCACTTCCGTTTCAGATCCCCTTCTCCATGATCTCCGCCGCCGACCCGCCCGTGCGCTCGCCACGCCCCGCCGCCACCCGCCGCCCGCGCGCGATGACGGCCGTCCGCGTGACGGGGTGGATCGTGCTGGTGGCGCTCGGCGCGCTGCAGGCGTGGGCCTTCCGCCACGCGATGAACCCGGACGGGATCTCGTACCTCGACGTGGCGGACAGCTATGCGCGCGACGGGCTGCGGGCGTGGGTCAACGGCTACTGGAGCCCGCTCTATCCGTGGGTGCTGGCGGGCGCGTTCGGCGTCCTCCGTCCCTCCCCCGCGACGGAGTTCGCGGCGGCCCACGCGGTCAACTTCGCCCTCTATCTCCTCTCCCTCGCCGGCTTCGAGCTGTTCCTGCGCGAGCTGCTCCGCTGGCGGCGCGAGCGGCACGGCGACGCGCTGGAGACGCCGCTCGCGGCGCTGGGCTACGCTGCCTTCGCCTGGGGCGTCCCGCGGCTGGTGACGCTCGAGCTGGTGACGCCGGACCTGATCGTGGCGGCGCTGACGTTCGCCTGCGCGGCGCTGCTCCTGCGCGCGTCGCGCGACGGCGGGCGCCCGCTCACCCTGGGTATGCTGGGCGCCGCGGCGGGCGTGGCGTATCTCGCCAAGGCGGCCATGTTCCCGGTGGGCTTCGTCACCGTGGCCGCGGGCGGGGCGATCGTCGCGCGGGGGCGGGGACGGCGGGTGGGGGTGCGGGGCGCGGCGATGGCGCTCGCCGCGTTCCTGCTGGTGAGCGCGCCGCTCTTCGTCTCACTCTCCATCTCCAAACACCGCCCCACCTTCGGCGACGTGGGGACGCTGGCGTACGCGTGGTACGTGGACAATCTCCCGCAAATGGGGCGATGGGAGGGCGGCGGCGGCACCGGCACCCCCGCGCACGCGCCGCGCGTGGTGTACCCATCGCCGCGGGTGTACGCGTTCGCCGCGCCCGTGCCGGGGACGTATCCGCTCTGGTACGACGCGTCGTACTGGTACGAGGGGATCCGGCCGCCGGTGAATCTCCCCCTCCAGGCCAAGGTGGTCGGCTCGGCGCTGTACCACGTGTGGTACCCGATCGGGATCGCGTTCTTCCCCCTGGTGGTGCTGGCCGGCGCGCTGGTCGCCACTGGGCTGCTGCGGGCGCCGGACCGGAGTGCGTGGCTGGTGGCGCTGCCGTCGCTGGCCACCTTCGCGGCGTACTCGATGGTGCACATCGAGATGCGCTTCATCGGGGCGCAGCTGTGCGTGGTCCTGCTCCTGTTCCTGGCCACGCTCGCCCCGGCGGAAGAGGGAGACTGGCGGCTCCCCGCGGCGGTGCTGGCCGCGGCGGTGCTTCCGCTGGCGATGGACCTGGCCAGATCGGGCGGCCGGATGGCCGTGAACGCGATGCAGGCCGGACCGGAGAACGCGGCGTGGGCCCAGGCGCGGGCGCTGCACGCCGCCGACGTGCCGCGGGGTGCCCGGGTTGGGCTGATCACGACGTGGCAGATCGAGGACGGCGCGCGCTCGTTCTGGGCGCGCGCAGGGCGGATGCGGATTGTCGCGGAGACGTGGGACGCGCGGGAGTTCTGGTCCGCCCCGCCGGCGGTGCAGCAGGCCGTGCTCGACGCGATGGAGCGCGCGGGCGCGACCGTGGTGGTCGCCGCGCACGCGCCGTCGTGCCCGCCCGAGCGCGGCTGGCGCGCGGCGACGCCCGAGCTGTGCGTCCTCACCCCACCAACGCGCTGAGCGGCGGACACGCCTCTCCCGCCCGGTCATACCGGATTGAGCGAATGGCTGTGCATTCGATTGGATCTGACGAGAACAATCTCACACGGAGGGAACGGAGGAAACGGAGGATTTGCTCATCATCCCTCCGTTTCCTCCTCCGTGTGAGTCATTCTGTTGGGTCTGATTGCACAATCAATCCGCGTATCAGTACGGGAAGAAGCAGTCGTCCAGCCTGTGCCCCGGCCGTGACAGCTCGCGGCGCTCGCACGCGGCCACCCGTCCCATGTTCCGCTCGACCTCGGCGCGCGTGGGCGGCGGGCCGATGACGAGCCGGAGGTTCCGCTCCGCGCCGGCGCGGCGGATCCGCACCGTGTACGCCGTGCCGGGAGCGCGGCTGCCGAAGAGCCACGGCTCGCGCGCGTCGCGCCCGTTCACCGACACCAGCACGTCGCCCGCGCGCACGCCAGCCGCCTCGGCCGGGAAGCCCGGCGTCACCGAGGTCACCGTGGGCAGCACCGTGGGCGGCGGCGAGTTGCGGGTGCGCGGCTCGTCGCCGTAGCGCCAGCCCAGCCCCAGCTTGCCCCTCGCCGGGTCCGGAGCGTTGACCACGAGCCTCCGGGTGTCGTCGAGCGGGAAATCCCCGTACAGGCGGCCTTCGTGGTACCCGAACAACGGCGCGGCGTCGGGCCGCATGTCGATCGGCTCGGGGGCGTCCGGCCCGCCGCGCGACGCCGCGCCGCACGCGGCCGCAACGAGCGCCAGGGCGATGCCGGCGAGCGGCACCGCCCGTCCGAGCCGGTTCCGGGGTGGCTTCATGGTCATGGCCAGGATCCTCCATTCGAGGTGAGACGAGCGGCTGCCCCACGCCACGGCGCCGGCCATCAGGAAGCTTCCGCGGCCGGCGGTGCGCAGCAGCACGCGGCCGTACCGCTCGATGCTCTCGCCCCGCGCCAGCACGCGCGCGTCGCAGTCCGTCTCCACCGCCAGCCGCAGCCGGCGATGCTGCCACCAGAGCGCCGGGCTCCACGGCATCGCCGCCACCGCCAGCGCGGAAAGGACGAGGAGCCAGGGATCGCCCGCGCGCACGTGCTCGCGCTCGTGGCGCACGATCAGCCGCAGCTCGTCCTCCGGCCCGTCCACCGCCCAGCGCGGGAGCACGATCCTCGGCTCGATCACCCCCAGCACCATGGGCCCCGCGTGCCCGGAGACAAAGACGGGCTCGCGGTCCACGCGCCGCGGCTCCAGCGCGCCGCATGCCGCCCGCAGCCGCCGCTGCGTCATCCCCAGCGCGGCGACGATCGCCAGCGACGCCGCCAGCCATCCCGCCAGCACCCCCGCGGGGAGGGACCGCGGCGCCACGTCCGGCGCGGTTTCCTGTGGGGCGGAAGGAAGCGCTGCTACCGGGCCGGCCGCCTGCGGCTGCGGATCGCCGGACGGGGGTGCGGAGGGGAGATGGAACTGCGGCAGCACGCCGGGCGCGGCGAGCGCGACGAGGGGAAGAAGGAGCGAGGCGCCCAGCGCCGCCGCCCAGGCCCAGCGCCGCGGCAGCTGGAACCACGCGGCGATGCGCTCCGCCGCGAGGCCCGCGAGCGACAGGAGCACGCCAGCCGCGGCGGCGCCGAGCATCCATGCGATCGTCATCTGCTTCTCCGTTCGGGTGGGTTCATCGCGAAAATCGACTTCGATTCCGTCGGTGTTTCCTGCTCCCCGCTCCTAACGCTCGGCGAGGATGCCGGGCGGCTGCGGGGGGCCGAGCACCAGGTGAACGTCGAACACCTCGTTGCCGCGGCGGACGCGGAAGTCGTAGGCGGCGCCCGTCCGCTCCACCGCCAGCGCGGCCGTCCCCAGCAGCGCGCCCGCGGCCGCGGCGCCCAGGATCCACGTCGCCGTCATGCGTCCTCCTCTCCTGCCAGGCGGCGGTCCAGAAGCTCCCGCATCCGCTGCAGCTCCTCGGGCGGCAGGTCGCGCTCGCTGACCAGCTGCGCCAGGAGCATGGCCGCCGAGCCGTGGAAGACCTTGTCCACCAGCCGGTTGAGCGCGCTCCCGCCCGCCGTCTCCTGCTGCACCACGGGATAGTAGCGGTACGCGCGGCCCTCCTTCTCGTGGCGCACGTGCCCCTTCTCCTCCAGCGTCTGCAGCGCCCAGAGCACCGTGGTGTACGCCAGCCGGTCCGCCAGCGCCTTGCGCACCTCCGCCACGGTCCCTGACTCCGTGCGCCACAGAATGCTCATCACGTCCAGCTCGCGGTCGGTCAGCTTGGTATCGTCGGGTGGCATCGACTCCTCTCCGCTACGGGTTCTCCCGTAGATTAATCACCCGCCCCTCCGCTGTCAACGGGTTTCCCCGTAGATGAGGGGGGTCATCATCGCCGACTGCCCCGACGGGGCGGCTGAAGCCGCGGCTGGAACATTGGAAAGCCTCGCAAACTGCGCGAGGCTTCAACAGCTTGCCGACGCGGCGGCGGCGTGGGGGTTGCCTGTCGGGTGATCGCCGGACCAACAGCCTGCGCGGCAGGAGCGAGCGCCGCGAACATCCACCGCATCCTCATCCCTCATCTCCCCGTGTAGTCGTCCATGGCTACAGCGCGCGGCGGAAGGTCACGAGCTCGGCCGTTTTCTCGAACCCCAGCGCCAGGTGCGCCGCGATGCTGGCCGCGTTGTCCGCGAGCGTGTCGCTGGCGATCTCGTTGAACCCCGCGGCGCGCGCCCACTCCATCGCCGCGCCGATCAGCGCACGGCCCACGCCGGTACGCCGCGCGTCCTCGTCCACCCACCACCCCTCGACGTACGGCACGGGCGACGTCAGGCAGTCCTCCGCGTAGCCGCGCGTATCGACCTCCACGAACCCCGCCAGCCCGCCCTCCGGCCGCGCCGCCACGAGCGTCGCCACGTCCTTGCGCGCCGCGGCGAAGAAGGCGTCGACCTCCTCCGCGTGGCCGCCGCCGGGCCACAGCAGCTCGCGCATCCGCACCAGCTCGGCGCTGTCGGAGACGATGGCGGGGCGGATGTTCATGGACCGGTTTCTTCGATGATCCGAGAGAGCGGGTGATCCAAGATGAGGATAGCCGGATCGGCCGCTACCCGTCCAGCAGCGGCCCGCCGCGGACGGCATCGTTGCAGCGCTCGCACGCCGGATCGCCGCAGTGGGTGATGGCGGGGTCGGCGCGGATGGCATCCGCAGCAGCGTCGAGCGCCTCGGCGGCGGGGAAGATGCGCCACCGGCTCGCTCCCACCATCGCCTCCACGCCGATCGGAGCCAGCACCGCCGCGAGCCTCGGGAATCCCTCCGAGCATCCCCCCACGCGCACGCGGACGATCTCGCCCGCGGGACCAGCGGCCCAGCGCACGAACATCGCCCGGCCGGCGCGGTGCTCGGCCAGGTGGAGCAGCGTCATCCGCTCGAGGCCCACGCCCATCAGCACCACCGCTCCGCCCGCCGCGGCCAGCGCCTCCAGCGGCGCGTGCGGGTGATGCGCATCCTGTCCGGCCACCAGTGCATGCGCCAGCGGGCCAATGGCCGCGAACGAGTCGAGCGGATGCGCGCCGCGCACGCGTCCCGGCGTCGCCAGCACGGCGGCGGGGATCGCGCCCATGTCCGCGTCGATGTCGTTGATGTCGGGAGTGAAGATCCGCGTCGGGACGGGCCTGGGGGAGGCAGGATTCGCGGGCGGCCAGCCATTGCGCTCGATCACGTCCGGCGGATCGGGCCAGACCTCGAACGCGGCGCCGGAGAAGGTGGGCACCAGCAGCGTACATCCCTCGGCCAGGAACGCATCGACCACGCTGCGCGCGCTGCCCTCGACCCGGCCGAACGAGCGCAGCGACGCGTGCACGCACACCGGTCGCCCGGCCAGTCCGAGCCGACGGATTGCATTCCGCAGCTCTGCTTCCGTCATCGGCTTATCCAGATTTCCAGCCACCCACCGGGCTGTCATCCTGAGGGCGCGGAGCACCGTAGTCGCGTTCGCACGGAAGCCTGCGCGCCCGAAGGATCTAACCTGGGTGGGCTGGATATCTGCCGTGACGAACCGGCATCTCCGTGGGGGCGAGTAGATCCTTCGGTCGGCGCCAAGCGCCTGTGCGGACGAGAGTTCGGTGCGGCGCCTCCCTCAGGATGACACTGGAAGGTGTTCCGGGAGTGCTGATCTACAACCTCTCCTCACGTGAGGTGCTTCTCGAACCAGTGCTGTGCGTACGGGTCGTCGTTGAACGGCGGCACCTCGACGTAGCCGGAGCTCTGGTACAGGCGGATGGCTTCCGTGAGCGCGCCGTTCGTCTCCAGCCGCAGCGTGGCGAGGCCGAGCTCGCGCGCCTGGTCCTCAAGCGCCAGCAGCATCCGCCGCCCGAACCCCATCCCCCGCACCGAGCCGGACACCCACATCCGCTTGACCGACCCCATCGCGTCGCCGATGACCTTTACCGCGCCGCACGCCACCGGCTCGCCGTCGATGCCGGCGACGAGGAACGCGCCGTGGGGCGGCCGCATCTCGCCTTCGTCCGCGGGGATGCTCCGGGCCGGATCGAACCCCGCCTCGAAGCGCGCCGCCAGCTCGGCGAAGTACTGCGCGACGCACCACCGCGCCGCCTCGCTCGCGGGGTCCACCCGCTCGATGCGCGCGCCCGCGGCCCGCAGCAGCGCGTGCACCTCCGCCATCGCCGCGACCAGCCGCTCGCGCTGCACCTCGGATAGCGGCGCGAGGACGGCCTCGGCGGCCTGGTCGGAGCGCACGTCCATCTCCGCCACCTCCGCGCGCCCCGCGGGCGTGAGCCGGGCGCGGCGCACGCGCTCGTCGCCGGGATCGGGCGCCAGCTCGACCAGCCCCTTCGCCGCGAGCGACTGGACGAGGCGGCTGAGGTACCCGGAATCGAGCCCCAGCCGCGCCCGCACGTCGCGGAGATCGGCGCCGCGCTCGCTGATCTCGTACAGCACGCGCGACTCGCCGAGCGGCCGGTCGCGCCCGAGGAAGTGGTCGTCCAGCGCTCCCGCCCGCTGCGTCACCAGCCGGTTGAAGCGCCGAACTTGCGAGATGTGCTCCGACGTGATCATTCTCTGACTTTAGTCAGATAATGACCACACGTCAACGATCTTGATTACGCCCGGCTCGCGAGCGGCGCATTCGCTCCAGGATGGCAATCGCAGGCGAGCGCGTCAGCGAAGCGAGCGGAACAAGCGCCCATCAGTCACCTGAATTATCGTGCGCAGGAATTGGCAATGCGAAAGCAGCTGAAATCATCGCGTGCAGAAAATTGCGTTGCGAAGCAGCCGAATTAATCCACGTGCAGAAATCGCGTTGCGAAAGCAGCTGAATTATCGCGGTGCAGAAAATCGCATTGCGAAACCAGTTGAATTTATCGCGTGCAAGAATCGCGTTGCGGACCAGCTGAATTATCGCGTGCAGGAAATCGTGTTGCGAGACCAGTTGAATTATCGCGTCCAAGAAATCGCATTGTGAGACCAGCTGAATTAATCGCGCGTGCAGAAATCGCGTTACCAGACCAGCTGAATTATCGCATGTGCAGGAATCGCGTTGCGAGACCAGCTGAATTAATCGCGTTCAGAAATCGCGTTACGAATGCAACTGAATCATCGTGTGCAGGAATCCGTTGCGAAGCAGCTGAATTACGATCTGTCACTTGACGAAGAGTCTGAGAATGGTATTATATAGAAGCGTTTAAACGCGTTCGCATAAAGAAAGTACGGCGAGGACGAGTGGGGTTTGGACGCCACTCTCAGTCACGTTCCCGAGCTCCCTCGGCGGGTTTGGACCCCCGTCTCGAGGTTCCCGGCGGGAGAACGGACTGCCTCGCCGTACTTCCTTTTTCCCAAAAAACATACGTCGAATACAGCCGAGTTATTACCTCCAGTGTAATAGATCGGCATTCAACCGTCAACTCTCATCATTGCACCCCGCGCTTACCGCACCACGATCGTGTCCCGCAGCCAGTGCTCGTTGTCGCGGTACGCGTAGTCGGCGGTGAAGTGGAGGCCGCGGGACTCCTTGCGGCGCAGCGCGCAGCGGACCACCAGGTGCGCGCACTGCACCACGTTGCGCAGCTCCACCAGCTCGGGCGTGGGGCGGCTCGCGGCCCACCATCCGCCCACGCGCTCGGTGATCGCACGCAGCCGCGCATCCGCCTCGCCCAGGCGCTCGTCGGAGCGCACGATCCCCACCAGGTCCCACATCAAGCCGCGGATCTCCTCGCGCTCCGCCTCGATCCGCGCCGCGTCCGCATCTTCATCCCCCGACGCGGTTTGCGGAAGCGGCGCGGGCTCCAGCATCCGCGTGGCCGCCAGCTGCGGGCCGATGCGCTCGGCGGCGCGGTGCGCGAAGACGATGGCCTCGAGCAGCGAGTTCGACGCCAGGCGGTTGGCGCCGTGGACGCCGGTGCACGCCGTCTCGCCCGCGGCGTACAGGCCGGGGACCGAGGTGCGGCCGTCGGTGTCGGTCAGCACGCCGCCGCACAGGTAGTGCGCCGCGGGGACCACCGGCAGCGGCTCGCGCAGCATGTCGATCCCCCGCTCCGCCGTCTCGCGCAGGATGTTGGGAAAGCGCTCGCGGATCTCGGCCTGGGGGATGGCCGAGCAGTCCAGCAGCACGTGCGGCGCGCCGGTCGCCTTCATCTCCGCGTCGATGGCGCGCGCCACCACGTCGCGCGGCGCCAGCGACGCCAGCGGGTGGTAGGCGTCCATGAAGGCGGTGCCGTCCAGCCGCCGCAACACCGCGCCCTCGCCGCGCACCGCCTCGCTGATCAGGAAGGTGCGCTCGCGCGCGGGATAGAGCGCCGTGGGGTGGAACTGGATGAACTCCATGTTCGCCACCTTCGCCCCCGCGCGGTACGCCATCGCCACCCCGTCGCCCGTGGCGATCGACGGGTTGGTGGTGTGGCGATAGACCTGGCCGCAGCCGCCCGTCGCCAACATCACCGCCTTCGCCAGGATCGGCGTGGCCGCGCCCGTATCCGCGTCCAGCACCAGCACGCCGCAGCAGCGCTCGCCCAGCGTCCCCGGGTCCGTCGCGGTGAGCAGGTCGACCGCCGCGGTGTTCTCGTGGATGGTGATGTTTTCGGCGGACGCGACCGCGGCGAGCAGCCCGCGCTCGATCTCGCGCCCGGTGAGGTCGGCCGCGCGCACGATGCGGCGGCGCGAGTGCCCGCCCTCGCGCCCCAGCGAGAGCCCGCCCTCGGCCGACTCGCTGAAGCGCACGCCCAGCTCGATCAGCTTGCGCACGCGCGCCGGCCCCTCGCGCACCAGCACGTCCACCGCGTCGGGATGGCAGAGCCCGGCACCGGCGACCAGCGTGTCCTCGCGGTGCAGCGCCGGCGAGTCGTCGGCCCCGAACGCGGCGGCGATCCCGCCCTGCGCCCAGTTGGTCGACGACTCCGGCCGGCTCTTCTTGGTGACGAGGGCGACGGAGCCATACCGCGACGCCTTCAGCGCGAAGAACAGCCCCGCGATCCCGCTCCCCACCACCACCACGTCCGCGCGCATCAACGGCCGCTCCGCCGCAGGTGATCGGATGTCCGCCGCAGGGAGGGGAGGGATGGGGCGAATGAATTCGCGGCAACAACCACACGAAGTCCCCCTGCGGGGACTACCGGCTTCGGAGTGGCCGATGCCCCGGTGCACGAGAACGAGCTTCGATCCGCGAATCGCGGCGAAGCCCGTCGCGCGCTCCGAGCTCGGGGCTGAGCCGAAGCCTGTAGTCCGCGCAGGCGGACTTCGTGTCGTTGTTGCCGCGAATTCATCATTCGCCCCTTTCCATCTTCGACGCCAGCGCCCGCCGCAGCGCCGCGTCCAGCACCTCGCCGCCGGCCTCGATGCGCACCGCCTGCTCCAGCACCAGCACGCTGGCGGGCGGGGAGACGAGGCCGCGCAACTTCACGGCGTCCTTGCGGGTGATGACGATCGGCCGCCCCATCGCGCGCGACACGATGCGCAGCGCGTCGGCCGCCGTGAAGGGGTGGTGATCGGGATACGGCGCCTCGTCGACCTCCGCGCCGGCCTCGCGCAACGCGTCGAAGAACGGCCCGGGCAGCGCCAGCGCCGCCACGGCGAGCACGCCCCGCCCGGCGAGCGAGTCGAGCGGCCGGGGATCGCCGCCGTGCAGCGGCACCAGCCCGTCCGCGGCCAGGTGGCAGACGGCGACCGGCTTCCCCGGCGCGACGAGCGACACCTCGGCGGCGACCTCCTGCGCGCGCGCGGCGCGGGCGGACTTGCGGGTGAGCACGATCACGTCCGCGCGCGCAAGCGCCGTCACGTCCTCGCGCCAGGGCCCGCGCGGGAGGAGGCGCGGCGCGCGATCCCACGTCTCCACCGCGACGAGGACGACGTCCAGGTCGCGCTTCAGCCGCCGGTGCTGGAACGCGTCGTCGAGCACGACGACGTCGCACCCCGCCGCCGCCAGCTCGCGCGCCGCCTCCACGCGCCTCGCCGCCGTCGCGACGGGTACACCGGGGTTCAGCTCGCGGTGCAGGACGGTTTCGTCGCCGCCGTAGCCGCGCAGCGCGATGCCGGGCGTGCGCCCCCATCCTCGCAGCCGTGCGACGAGCCACGCCGCGAACGGCGTCTTCCCCGCCCCGCCGACGCCCACGTTGCCGACGCTGATCACCGGCACGCCGGCCGACTCCACCCCGACGCCGCGGTCGAACCGGCGGTTGCGCGCCGCCACGATCCCGCGAAATGCCCACTCCGCCGGCGCCAGCGCCACGTCGAGCGCCTTCCCTGCCGCGCCGGCCTCTCCCGCCCACCAGCGGGTGACGAAGGAGCGGAGGCTCATCGCTGGAGACCCTCCCCCCGGAGACCCTCCCCCCGCGCCTTAGGGCGCGTACCCCCTCCCGATAACGGGAGGGGGTAACTTCGAGCGCGGCACGCAGGCGACGTCGCGCGGCTTGATTTCGGTGCGACGCGAAGGCCAAGGCTGAATCCCCGCGCCGAGCCCAACCCCGTGCTGAGTTCCCCCCTCCCCTGCGCAGCGGGGGAGGGGCCGGGGGAGGGGGCCCCCTGCGGCCGCACGAGCGTCCACGCATCACGACGCAGCAGACCCCACGCCGAGGTCTCCCCCTCCCCCAGTCGGTTTTGGGGGAGGGGGCCGGGGGGAGAGGGCCACCGCGCGGCGGCCGCTCCGGTCGCTTGGACCCGCGCCGCAGCCTCTCCCCGCGCCGAGGTCTCCCCCTTCTCCTGCAGTTCGGGAGAAGGGGGTCGGGGGGATGAGGGGCAGGCCGTCACGCCCACGGCCGGTCCACGCGCGCCATCAGCCCGCCCAGGCGCCGCTGCACGTCGTCCATGATGGACTGGATCTCGTCCTCCGTCGCGCGGCGGGGGACGAACACGGGCTCGCCGTACGAGATGCGGAGACGGGCGAAGGGATGGGGGATCATGAAGCGGTCCCATCCCCCCACGTACGACGCGCGGCTGGCGCCGGAGACCACGGGGATGATGGGCGCGCCCGTGCGCTGGGCGATGAGGACGGGGCCGGGCTTCATCTTCTCGCGCGGCCCCTTTGGTCCGTCGGGGGTGATGGCCAGCGAGCGGCCGGCGCGCACGTGCTGGATCAGCTCGCGGAGCGCGTCCAGCCCGCCGCGCGTGGTGGAGCCACGCACCGCGGTGAACCCCCAGCGCCGCACCACGCGGGTGATGTACTCGCCGTCGCGATGCTGGCTGATGAGCGTGACCACGCCGTTGTGCCGGTGATAGTGCGTGCACGGCAGCAGCCGCCCGTGCCAGAGCGTGAAGATCACCGGCTTCCCCGCGCGCCAGAACCGGTCGTAGTTCTCCACCCCCTCGCGCTCGTACCGGCACGTCGCCATCAGCGCGTCGAGCGCCGCCCCGCCCAGGCTGGCGATGGCGCGCTCGTGAAGGCGCAGCTCCGTCGTCTGCTCCGACGGGCGGACCTTGGCGGACGCGGTCGGGGGATCGGGGGTCATCGCGGGGAGCCCGCGGCGGTCCGGGCGCGGCCGCCGGCCCCCCCCACCCCCGGCCCCTCCCCCACGAGGGGGGAGGGATGGGGGAGGGGAGAACTCAGCGCACTTTTCGACCTCTGCTCGAGACACCGATGCTTGGGCCCGGAGTCCGCGAAGGCGGACTTCTTGATGTTCCAGCCCCGGGTTTCAACCCGGGGGAGAATGGCGGACACGGGGAGATTCATCGCCCGCGCTCCGGACGGCTGAGCAGCTCCCCCGCGATCTCCGCCACGCGCGCGCTGGCGCCCGGGCCGCCCAGCTTGCCGCGGATCGCGGACAGCCCCTCAACCATCTCCCTGCGCTCGGGCGAGTCGCAGTCGAGCAGCGGCAGGAGCGCGCCGGCGAGCGCGGGCGGCGTTGCCGCGTCCTGCACGAACTCGGGGGCCACGCGCCGCTCCGCGATCAGGTTGGCCAGCGCGATGTGCGGCACCTTCACCACGCGCCGGGCCAGCATGTAGCTCAGTGGCGCCATCCGGTAGACCACCACCATCGGCGTCGCCGCGATGCCGGCCTCGAGCGTGGTCGTCCCGCTCTTCACCAGCGCGGCGGTCGCGTACTGCAGCAGCATCCCCCCCGTGCTCTCCACCAGCGGCCAGAGCGCGCCCTCGTACGCCTCGCGCCCGATCCCCCGCGGCACCCCGATCACCGGCTGCACGCGGGGATTCTTTTCGACGACGAGCGCGGCGGCGTGCGAGAACAGCTCCAGGTGCCGCCGCACCTCCTGCGCGCGCGAGCCGGGGAAGAGGCCGAGGATCGGCCGCGCGGGATCGAGCCCGTTCTTCCGCGCCCACGCGTCGCGCGGGAGCTCGGGCGGGGCGCGGTCGAGCAGAGGGTGGCCGACGAACTTCGCGTTCACGCCGTGGGTGCGCAGGAACGCCTCCTCGAAGGGGAGCACCACCGCCACCTCGTCGGCGTCGCGGGCCAGGTCGCGCACCCGGCTCTTGTGCCACGCCCACACCTGCGGCGCGATGTAGTACAGCACGGGCGTCCCGCGGCCGCGCGCGTGTTTCGCAAGCCGCAGGTTGAAGCCGGGATAGTCGATGGGGATGACGAGGTCGACGCGCTCCGTCTCCAGCGCGGCGTGGACGCGCTTCGTCAGGTCGCGGAAGAAGGGGAGATGGCGGATCACTTCGACGAAGCCCATCACCGCCAGCTGCTCCAGGCGCGCGAGCAGCTCCACCCCCTCGCGCTCCATCCGCGCGCCGCCCAGGCCGATCAGCCGGGCCGACGGGAAGCGCTGACGGAGAGCGCGGGCCAGCGCGGCGCCGTGCAGGTCGCCGCTCTCCTCGCCCGCGGAGATGAAGATCACGGGCGAACGCAGAGAGGGCGCGCTCACCGGCCCGCCTGCGACGTGCGCAGGAGCCAGTAGATCGCGCCCAGGATCACCAGCAGCAGCAGCACCAGGCG